>JAEXAZ010000279.1 GCA_023394255.1 Bacillota bacterium
TCTTCAGGAATGCGCCAACCGGTGCAAGGAAAAGGGCTTCTCGTTTTCGGCGGTTGTCAATCTGCCTGAAGGTCTCGGCCTGAGCGATCTGGAACTTTGCCGCATTTTCGGGAACCTGGTGGATAACGCCTATGAGGCATGTGAGCAGGTGCGGGAGGGGGAGCGCTTTATCCGGATTGAAAGCGGTGTCAGCGGCGATTGGGTGACGGTGAAGCTTTCCAATTCGTTTGCCGGGACAATTCAGCTGGCCGACGGGCTTCCTGTTACGCGGAAAAATGACCAGCCCGAGCACGGAATCGGGCTTGCTTCCGCAAAGCAGATTGTGGAAAGCACGGGCGGATTCCTGCAGATCGACATCGATTCGGACCGCCATGTTTTTGTGGTAAAATTACATTTATGCATCCGATAAAAAAGTCCGGAAAACGCCTGTTTTTTCCATGCGGTTCAGAACAAATTTTATGCATTTTGGAACATTCGATAACAAGTGGGAATTGCTTTTTGGTATAGTATTTTCAGCGGATTTTGATTCTCAAAGTTCGTAAGACAGGCAATCGCTTTGTTCATCAACCCACTCGATCGTTCCCTTTCGATCACCCCTGGGTGCTGTCAAAGTATTAAAAAACAAGTCACTGCGTCCGGATAGCGCAGTGACTTGTTTTTTGCGCGGGCCAAAGCGGGCGGGCTATCTGCCCGCCCTGGTCTGTTCAATGATACTCTCCATCATACTTTTGGTCAGCGCGCCCGATACATACCCAAAGATGTTTCCGTCCGCATCAATCATAAACGTAGTGGGGAACGCACTGATTCCGTACTGCGCAAACAGCTCGCCGGTTTCGTCCATAACCACCGGGAAAGTATATCCGTTATCGGAGAGGAATTGAATGACCCCGTCCAAATCCTTTTCCCGGTTGTAAGGGTCGTCGGCCGACTTGGGGTTTGCCATGCCCAGAATGATTACATCCCCGCTGTTTTGCCCCAGTTCCTGGTAGAGTTCTTCAATTTCAGGCATTTCCTGCCGGCAGGGCGGGCACCATGTCGCCCAGAAATTGAGGAATACAACCTTTCCCTGATAATCGGACAGCGTGTGGGGATTGCCGTACTGGTCGGTCAGCGTAAAATCGGGCGCGGGAACAATCGGCCTGGACTCCTCTTCCGATGACGGGCCGGATTCGGGAGGACCGGCATTTTCAGGCGCTGCGCCGCTTTCTGACGAGGAAGGGCCGGGAACCCCGGAGAGATAGCCCGTTACGCCGTTCATCCAGCCGGTGAAGGTCATAAAGCCAATCAGAATCAGCAGCACGCCGCCGGCCTTAATGGTCCAGCGCAGAAGATTCTGCCTGCGCTTGAGAAAAGCGAGGGCCTGGGTCGTAAAGAGGCCGAGCAATGCGAATGGCAGGACAAACCCCAGTGTATAAACCAAAACCAGCAGGTTCCCGGTCATGGCGCTTTTTGCGCCGGAGGCAAGGATCAGCACCGAGGAGAGCGCCGGGCCGACACAGGGCGTCCAGGCGAAAGAAAAAGTGAATCCCATCGCAAAAGCGACCAAAGGATTTACAGATTTTCCGGCAAGGTTCAGATGGAACCTGCGCTCCCGCGAAAGGAATTTCCATTCAAAAAAGCCTGTCTGAACCAGCCCCAGCATCAAAATCACAATGCCGCCGATTCGGGTGAAGACCGTTTTATGCGCGTTGAAAAACTGGCCAAGAACCGAGAAGGACAGCCCGAGCAGAAAGAATGCAAAGGAGATGCCCAATACAAAAAACAGGGTATGAAGCAAAGTGCGCCCGCGGGGATACAGGGGTTCACCGCTCCGGGATTTTACGCCGCTGCCCGCCAGATAACTCATGTAGACAGGCAAAAGCGGAAGCACACACGGCGAAAAGAAGGATAGCAGCCCCTCCAGAAAAACAAGAAGAAAACTGATGTGCTGCACAGCATTGAGCTCCTGCATGCGGCGTCCTCCTAACCCTAAAAATGGATAAAAATAGTATATTTTACTTTACAGGAAAATCAGAAAAAAGTCAAGGGAATGGTGCAGATTTTCACAAAATATGATATACTGTACTGTATCTTTATAAAATACGGCCTGATGGCCTGAGATAGAACAGATAGATTCGGGGTAACATTATGCAGGAATACTCGCTGCCGCCTCACAGCGGCAATCCAATGGAGCCGGACAACCGGGAAGATTACGAACGGTTCCGCATCAAACTCAGCTGGAAACATGGCCTGCGCTCGCAGGGCGGGCTGCTCGCACTGACGGTGATCGTGAATGTGCTGCTGCTCTACGTGATCCAGACAGCAGCTTCATGGATACTTTCCCCGCTGCTTTGGGAGTTCCCGCAGCTTACTGATCTGGCGAATGAACTGTTTACTTTTTTCCTTTACATTCTGGCGTTTTTGCTTCCATACCTGGCATATGCCAAATTGGCGCATTTCAGCTTCCGGGAGATCCCCTGTGACCGCCCTGACCTGCCGGTACTTGCGTCCTGTGTGGGGATTGCTTTGGGCGCTTCCGTGGCGGGGGTTCTGCTTTCCGCTTTGGTGAGCCTGTTTTTTTCGCTGTTCGGGCTTTATCCGATGGATTTCCCGACGGGGTTGCCTTCACAGCCGCTGGTGGCCCTGCTGTATCTGCTGAACATGACCGTTTTGCCGGCTGTTGTGGAAGAACTTGTCCACCGAGGGATCGTGCTTGGCTCCTTACGCAGGTACGGCGACGGGTTTGCGATTGTGATTTCTTCCATTCTGTTCGCCATGCTGCACCGCAACATGGTGCAGGCGCCTAACGCGCTGCTCCTTGGGTTGGTACTGGGCTACTTTATGGTGAAAACCAATTCCATTTTTACCTCTATGACGATCCATTTTGTCAATAATCTGATTGCGGTGCTGTTGTCCGTTTTTGTGGAGAACATGGGGGATATGGGTGCTTTTCTCGTGCAAAGCGCGCTGTGGCTGGTTTATCTGGCGGCATGTGCGGCGGGCCTGGTCTACCTGCTGGCGGTCCGGCGTGTGCAGCTGGAGCTGATGCGTCCCGGCTGCCCGCTGGACGCGGCGGAACTGCACGGATATTTTTGGTCGACGCTGCCCGCTGTGGTCATGGTGCTGCTGATGCTTTGGGTCACTTTTTTGAATTTTGCCAGATAGCAGGAGTAAAAACATGACAGACGCGGATTTTATGAAACTGGCGCTGGAACTGGCGGCTCAGGCGGCGGCTCTTGGAGAGGTGCCGGTGGGAGCCGTGGTCACATGCGACGGCGAGGTCGTGGGAACCGGCTTTAACCGGCGCGAAACCGGAAAAAATGCGCTTGCGCATGCCGAACTGGAAGCGATTGATGCCGCGTGCAGAAAACTGGGCGGCTGGCGGCTCCACCGCTGCGACCTGTATGTGACGCTGGAGCCCTGCCCGATGTGCTCCGGCGCGATTGTAAATGCGCGCATCCGGCGGCTGGTGTACGGCGCAAGTGACCCGAAAGCGGGATGCTTCGGGTCTGTCTGTGATTTCAATGCCCTGCCGTTTAACCATAAGCCGGAGGTAACGGGCGGGGTCATGGCGGAAGAATGCGCGGCGGCGCTTTCTGACTTCTTCAAAACATTGCGCAAAATACGGTGAAAAAGGTCGATTATCTACAATATATTGTGTCGTTCACAGTTTGTTCACCATTTCCGGCGTACCTCATGCTATAATCTTTTCAGAAACGAAACGTTTCTATGTTAATCCCCCCTCCTTTATTTTATCTCCAGATTATTTTTCCTGATAACGGGCATTATGCTCGTTATTTTTTTGCATTTTTACAGGAAAAACGGTATAATGTCAGTTAAATAAAATGTCGAAAGTGGGGGACGGGTTTGGAGAATGTGGTAACGGAAGTGGTCATGCCCTGGCAGCCGCCGTCCGACGGGACACGCCTGGTTCTGCTGTCCGATGATACCGTGCACGCAGGGCGGCCGGAGGTCAACCGGCATCTGCGCGGCTGTTCCGAATATGCCAAACGCCACGGAGTCTGGCTTGTCAGTGGGCTGGTCGTACATAAGGATAACCTCTGCCTTGCGCTCTTTGGGCCGGACGGAAACCCGCTTTGCCGCCAGCCGGCCATCCATCTTGCGATGCCGATGCGGGGAACGCTGAAACCGGCGGACCAGGTGGAGGTGGTGCATACCGAACTGGGAAATCTCTGCCTTTGCGTGGATGCGGATATCCTGCACCCGGAAACGGTGCGGGCCGCCGCGCTGAAGGGCGCCGATATTGTGGTCAGCATCCAGCATCTCGATCCGGTGGATGACACCCCTCAGCGACTGATGGCGTCTGTCTGGAACGCGGCGCAGACCAATAACCTATATGTCATAGGCATCATGTGCGGAAACTGCGCGGTGACATGCCCCGCGCCGCTCACCCGCAACAAGGACGGCTATCTGGTGCGGCGCACGCGCGGCTTTCCGCTGAGGTTCGGGCTGAATCTGGTCCGGCTGGACGACATCCGCTCCCAATTCCAGATCGTTGAGGGCCTCAATAACCGGCTTGTGCAGAATTATGCCGCTGAACTGGGGAGATAGGCAGATGTGGAAACTGATCTTGAACCTGCTCGCCTTTTGGATGTCCTTCCGTGTGACCCCCAAGAAGATTACGGAATATTTGGAATCCAAGGCGGGTGAACCGAAAAACAACCTGGAATACGTTACGCCGGAGACTGTGCGGGTGTGCGCGGTGCAGCTGACGCACCGCCGCTATCACCATCTGCGGGAGTTTTTGGATGAAATGCTGTCCCTGACCGCACAGGCGGTGGAAGAGGGCGCGCAGCTGGTGGTGTTCCCCGAATATATCGGGCTTGTGCCTTTAACGATTGTACCCGGCATTGAGCCGCTGCTGCGCCGTACAGTTCTGGGCGGCGGCCTGGCCGATCCCGATGGGCTCAGGCTGCATCCCAAATGGGCAAAATGGATGCTGGAAGCGTTCCATCACATGCTCTATGAAACCTATGTGTATACCTTCAGTACCATTGCGCGGCTGAAAAAGGTTTATCTGGTTGCCGGTACCACGCTTTTGCTTGAACAGGGGAATCCGATCAACAGCAGTATGGTTTTTGCGCCGGACGGCAGCACCGTCGGCGCGCAGGGGAAAACGAATATCGTCGGGCTGGACCGGCAGCTGGGTGTGGAGCCCTCCGACCAGATTGAGATCATTGATACGCCGATGGGGAAACTAAGTGTCATTATCGGCTCCGATGTTTATTATTTCGAGAATTTCCGGATTGCCAGGGCGCTTGGGGCGCAGATCATCGCGGTGCCGGACTCCAGGGCGGGCATTGTGTGCAACTTGCTGCGCTGCCGGGCGGATGAACAGCAGGTTTATACCGTGTATTCCTGCTATGCGGGGATTGCGGCCAATACCCGCGCCGGCATCTTCTGCCCGACGGAAATCGGGCCGCGGCGGACCGGCATCACAGCGATTGCGGACACGATTGACACGGCGGCGGTCACCGCCCGAATCAATGTCAGCAAATTAGGGGGGAGCGCCCGGCTGGAAGCGGGGGAACCCAACGATTTGTTTTTGCGCGGCGACTATCTGCACAGTTACTGCTATTGCGGCGCCCTGCCGATTGTGGATACCGAATCCGAGACCGTACGGAACCAGCTCGAAGAAGAGTTTCCGGAGAAATAAAAACAGACGCCGACAGTAAAAAAGGGCCTGCGGGAGCAGGCTCTTTTTGTATCCCTGTTTAGATCGGGCGCGTTGCTGTATTCCTGAATCATGGTAAAGTGCATAAAAATCAGCCGTGTATTATGGAAACTGTATAGAAAAAATTGAAATATCAAAAAATAATTAGAAATCATGTTGACATCTTCGCCTTGAATCAATATACTATCAATGTAATCCATTACATAAATCGGCAAAAATTTGCTTAAAGCCCATTTATTAATCGGATTTTATCCATTTATTTCTTTGTAATCTATTACATAATTGCGAAAACGATCGGCATATCAAACGGCTATTGACTTTTTAGAAAAATAAGATTAGTGTAAATCAAAAGCCTTTTCCTGTAAAACAAAAGGCTTTACAGAAAAATTGAAGTGGTTTACAGGGGTAACCATGTAAATTTTTCGTAATCGTTTACATGATCGAGAGGGGTCTTTATGAGTACAATAGCTGACGTTGCAAAGGAAGCGGGCGTTTCGGTGGCAACCGTGTCGCGCGTAATCAATGGGAAAGGGACCGTTACCGCCGAAACCGCCGGGCGGGTAAATGCCGCGATTGCCAAGTTCCATTATCAGCCCAACGTGTGGGGGCGCAATCTGCGGAGAAAAGAAAGCCGGATGCTTCTGGTGTTGATTCCGAACATCACCAATCCGTATTATTCTTCCATTGTTTCCGGAATTGAGGATACCGCGCGCCGGCAGGATTACACCACGATCCTGTGCATTACCAATTCGGACAAAACACGGGAGCAGGAATTTTTGAATCTGCTTCGCAGCGGCAGGGCTGACGGCGCAATTTTTCTGGCGGCGGAAAGGGACAGCCAGACTGTCGCCAAACTGGCGCGAACCTATCCGGTCGTCCAGTGCTGTGAATATTGCGGGGACGAAGGAATCCCGCACGTTTCGATTGATAATTTCGAGGCTGCGCGTCAGGTGCTGCGCCATCTTCTGAACCTCGGGCACCGGCGAATCGGGTTTGTCGGCAGCACAAACCGTTTTATCTCTACCCTGCAGCGTGAGGAAGGCTATAAAAGTGCTTTGGAACAGGCTGGTTTGCAGCCGGATGAACGGTATTTTGCTTATGCGGATGATGATTATAATTTTCTGAGCGGCGTGAGGGCGGTGCGGGAGCTGCTCTGTTTAAAAGACCGCCCCACAGCGGTGTTCTGCATTTCTGACATGATTGCGCTTGGCGCCATCCGGGCGGCGAACGAACTGGGGCTGAATGTGCCGCAGGATCTTACGGTGGTAGGCTTTGACGACGTGGAATATGCTTCGATGTTCAAGCCGATGCTGACCACGGTTTCCCAGCCCTGCTACTCCCTGGGAAAGGTGAGCGCCACAATGCTGCTGCGGCAGATCGCAACCGGCGAAAAAGGCGGGGCGATGTTTCTGGAGCACAAATTAATTTTGCGCGACTCATCGGCGTTTTATAAAGCTGGTGATGAATAATTATTTAGGAGGAAAGAAAATGAGAAAATTATTGGCACTATTGATGACAGCGGCAATAAGCGTTTCCATGGCGGCCTGCGGCGGGGCGGCTCCCGCATCAAGCGCGGCTCCCGCGCCGGCATCTTCCGCTCCGGAATCAGAATCTGAGGCGCCGTCCAGCTCCGAGGCCGCTTCCGCCGCAGAAGGGGAAAGCCTGAAAGGCAAGATGCTGGGCGTCGTGACGCCAAGCGCGGACCACGGTTTTACGGCGGAGAGCATTAAACACGCGGAAATGGAAGTCAAGGCAATGGCGGAAAAGTACGGCTTTGACTACAAATTCATGACCGCCGCGGAGAGCAGCGAGCAGTCCAACGCGGTGGAAACCATTCTGGGAATGAATCCGGACTGTATCGTTCTTTGGCCGATCACAGGAAACGAACTGCGCAGCGCGGCGCAGGCGGTGCAGGATGCGGGCGTGCCGCTCATCATCTATGACCGCCTGATCGAAGGGTTTACCCCTACCTGCTGGATTATGGGTGACAACGATAAAATCGGCGAGGAATCCGGCACCTATTTCAACAACTTCTTTAAAGACGACCTTGCCAAGGGAAATGTCAATCTGCTGGAATTCAAGGGCGACTCCTCGACCGTCCCGATGCAGCGCAGCAACGGCTTCCAGAAAACCGCCGACCCGAACTTCCAGATCGTTCAGGCGTTTGATACCGGCTGGCAGCGCCAGACCGCGATGGAGCAGATGGAAAACTTCCTGAACACCAAGACTTCGGAAGAGATCGAATCGATCAAAGGCATTTTCTGCCATGATGACGAACCGATGCTGGGAATCATCGATGCGATCAAGAACTATAACGGCTCCGCGAAACTGGATATCCGTCTGCTTTCCGGCGTCGGCGGGCGTAAAGAGAATGTGACCATCTTCAAGGATTCCGGCGTCGAAGGGCTGTCGCTGATGACCTACACCTTCAGCCCGGCAATGATCCGCGACGCGGTGGATAAGGGTGTGGAAGTGCTTCAGGGCAAGACGCTGGAGGATCACTATCTGCTTCCGACAGAGATGGTGGATGCGTCCAATGTGGATGCCTACATGCAGTCCGAGGAATATCAGACCCGTTACAGCATCTGATACCGCACCTGTTTCAGAATGATCGGGCCGGCCGAAGGTTGTCGGCCGGCCCTTTTGTTTGCAGACCGTGACGACCGAGGAAAAGGAAGGGCTGTGCAGCAATGTTTTTAGAGATGAAACAAATCAGCAAGGAGTTTGGGCCGGTCAAGGCGCTGACAAACGTCAGCTTTTCTGTCGGCCCGGGAGAGATTCATGGCCTTCTGGGAGAAAACGGCGCCGGCAAAACGACGCTGATGAATGTGCTTTCGGGAACTTTCGCTCCCACCGGCGGGGAAATTTTGATTGACGGCAAAAAGATTGAGCATATGACCCCCAGAAAATCCACCATGCTTGGCATCCGCTTTATCCATCAGGAACTGAATCTCTGCAACGACCTGGCCGTTTACGAAAATATGTATCTTGGCGAAGAAATCCTTCGGAATGGCTGCTTTATCAACAAAAAGGAAATGGCGCGCAGGGCGCAGAAAGTTTTGGATGGCATGAATGTCGAGATCGATGCCGCGAGCGCTGTTTCTCAGCTCGATCAGGCGCAGAAGCAGCTGGTGGAGATTGCCAAGGCGCTGCTGTTCCAGTCGGAACTGATTATTATGGATGAACCGACGACCGCGCTGAACAACCATGAAATTGAAAATCTGTTCGAAATTATGCGGACGCTCAAACAGCAGGGAGTCAGCTTTATTTATATTTCGCATAAAATGCCCGAACTGTTTGCCGTCTGTGACAAATATACGGTTTTGCGCGACGGGATGTTTATTCAGAGCGGCCATTTTGCCGAGATTGACGAACACGGGGCAACCGAACTGTTGATCGGGAAAGCGTTTGTAGACGCAAACCTGAAAGACGACAGCTGCCCTCCGGCAGATACCGAAGTGGTTCTGTCGGTCAGGGGATTGACGGGAAAGACCTTTCACGACGTCAGCTTTGAACTGCACAGGGGCGAAGTTATCGCTGTCACGGGCCTGCAGGGGGCAGGGTCCGCCGAGCTGGCCGAGGCGCTGTTCGGCGCGTCCCCAAGTTCGGGGGAAATTGTACTGAACGGGCGCAGCCTGAAACCGGTGACAATCCGCAACGCGATGCGCAGCGGAATTGCCATGGTGCCCTGCAACCGGAAAGAGCGGGGGTTATTTCCGGACCTGAGCATTCAGAACAATCACTCAATGGCTGGGTTTGTGATCCGAAAAGGGATGGCTGTTCATGAAAAAGCAGAGCGCCAGAGCTTTGAGGGCAGCAAAAAAAAGCTGGAAATTAAAGTTGACAGCCCAAAGGACCCGATTACTTCCCTTTCCGGAGGCAACCAGCAGAAGGTGATCGTGGGGCGGTGGCTTGAAACCGACGCCGATGTTTTTATCATGGATAACCCGACGCAGGGAATCGACGTGGGTGCAAAGTACCAGATCTACAAGCTGATTGTGGAGCTTGCGCGGCAGGGGAAGAGCATCCTCGTCTTTTCCACCGAGTTTCCGGAAATCTGGCATATCGCGGACCGCTGCATTGTGATGTACAAGGGGCGCGTCAACGGGGACATTCCGCGAAGCAGCCTGACGGAAGTGTCCATGATGGCACATTCCACGGGGTCTAATTTGGAGGTGCGAAGATGAATAAGCTGGAACTGTCAAAAGAATCCATGAGCCTGCGCTGGCGCAATATTACCACCAATTACAGCCACTGGCTTTCGTTTATCCTGTTGCTGATTGTGGCTGTTTGCGTCAATCCGTCTTTCCTGTCCTGGAACAATCTGACCAATCAGTTTGTGCAGGGCGCTATCATCGGGATCTGCTCGATGGGGATGAGCCTGGTCATCACAGCCGGCATGATCGACCTTTCCACAGGCTCGACTGTTGCGATCATTTCGGGGCTTTCCGTGTACGTGCTCAACGCCACAAAAAACATTTTCCTCACCATGCTGTTCTGTCTGGCGATGGGCCTTGTGCTTGGCGCCGTCAACGGGCTGCTGGTTACAAAGGGCAATATTGCCCCATTCATTGTGACACTGGCTACCATGTCCGCTTACCGGTCGATCATCAATCAGCTGGGGCAGGGGGGACCGTTTACTGTCAGCAGCGAAATGTATGAGTCCTTCCGGATGGTGGCGGCCGGAAAAACACTGGGATTTCCAAATCTTCTCCTCTTCTTTGTGGTGATCACCGTGATCACCAGCGCCCTGATGAACCGCATCAAGTTCGGGCGTTATGTATACGCCGTCGGTTCCAATGAGCTGGCCGCCCGGCTGTCCGGCATCAATGTCGACCGGGTAAAATTCCTGATTTTTTCCTATGCGGGGCTCTTGTCCGGTTTAAGCGCGTTTCTGCTTGCTTCACGCCTGACGGCAATTCAGGCGGCAAGCGCCGGGGACGGCTATGAGATGGACGCGATTGCGGCTGTCGCAATCGGCGGCACCAGCATGTCGGGCGGGAAGGGCAAGATCATCGGCACATTTCTGGGCGTATTAATGCTGCGCATCATCAATACCGTGCTGATTATGGCAAATGTACCGCCGTTCCTCAACGGGCTGGTGAGAGGGATTATCATTATCATTGCCGTGCTGGCGCAGAGTAAGAAGAAAAATAAATAACTGGGGGGTTGGAGTATGTTTCAAATCGGCATCATCGGCTGCGGCAAGATTGCCCAGGTGCGGCATCTTCCGGAGTATGCCGCACATCCGCAGGCAAAGCTTGCGGGCTATTATGACATCAACACGGTACGGGCCATGGAGTTGTCCTCCCGATACGGGGGAACGGTATATGAAAGCTATCAGGCCCTGCTGGCGGACCCTGCAATCGATGCAGTCAGCGTCTGTTCGGCCAATGTGACGCATGCGGAAATCGCAATCGCGGCTTTAAAAGCGGGAAAGCATGTGCTCTGCGAAAAACCGATGGCGACCACGCTTGAGGATTGTCAGGCAATGGTGGACACGGCCAAAGCCTGCGGCAGGTTTTTAATGGTCGGGCACAACCAGCGCCTTGCAAAAGCGCATATCAAGGCCCGGGACATGATCCGGCAGGGCGCAATCGGCCGGGTGCTGACCTTCCGTACGATTTTTACGCACAGCGGTCCGGAAAACTGGGCAATTGACGGAAAACAGACCTGGTTTTTTGATAAAAAATCCGCGATGTTCGGCGCTATGGCAGACCTTGGCATTCACAAAACCGATCTGATTCAGTATCTGACCGGGCAAAAGGTGAGAGAGGTGCAGGCGTTTGTCAGCACAATTGATAAGCGCGGGCCGGACGGAGCGCTTGTGGGCGTGGACGACAACGCGATCTGCATTTATAAAATGGACGGCGGAGCCGTCGGTACGATGACCGCCGGCTGGACCAACTATGGCAGTGAAGAGAATTCTACTGTACTCTACGGAACCGACGGGGTCATGAGGCTTTATGCCGATCCCAATTACTCGATGGTCGTGGAATCGCGGGATGGACAACGCGCATTTTATGAGATTGACCAAATTCAGACGAATGATCACCAGACAAAATCCGGTGTGATTGATTTGTTTATGGAGAGCCTGGCCAATGGGAAGCAGCCGGAAATTTCCGGGGAGGATGCGCTGAGCGCCATGAAGGCGGTATTCGCGGCAATGGAGTCGGCGAATACCGGAAAAACCGTAACTGTTGAATCTTAAGGGGGAATGAATATGGCAAGGCCGATTACGCTTGCGACCGGGCAGTTTGGAGATTTGGGGCTCGAGGAACTTTGCGTTTTGGCGAAAAAAATGGGCTATGAAGGGCTGGAGCTTGCCTGTCACGCACATTTTGACGTCACCAGGGCGTTGGATGACGCCGGTTATATCCCATGGCTGAAAGAAACGCTCGCGAAGCACCAGCTCGAATGCTATGCGCTGTCCGCCCATCTGACAGGCCAGTGTGTGGGGGACATCTGGGATTCGCGGCTGGATAATTTCGCGCCTCCGGCCCTGGCGGGCCAGCCGGAGGCAATCCGGGACTGGGCGGTCGAAGAAATGAAAAACACCGCGAGGGCGGCGCAGAAAATGGGTGTCAAAGTCGTGACCTGTTTCACGGGCAGCCCGATCTGGCCTTTCTGGTATGCCTATCCGCAGACAACGGAACAGATGGTGGAGGATGGCTACCAGAAGATTTATGACCTTTGGACGCCGATTTTCGATGTGTTCGACGCGTGCGGTGTGAAATTTGCGCTGGAAGTGCACCCGACAGAAATCGCCTATGATTATTACAGCACCAAACGCCTGCTGGAAAAGTTCGGCTATCGGGAAACGCTGGGACTGAATTACGACCCGAGCCATCTGGTATGGCAGGGAGTCAACGAGCTGATTTTTCTGCGCGATTTTGCCGACCGTATCTATCATGTACATATGAAGGACGTGAAAATGACAAGAGATGAGCGTGCGGGCGTGCTGGGGTCGCATCTGATGTTTGGCGATACGCGCCGCGGCTGGAATTTTGTCTCCGTCGGACACGGGGATGTCGATTTTGACGGAATCATACGAGAGCTGAACCAGATGGGATACCGCGGCCCCCTTTCCGTGGAATGGGAAGACAGCGGGATGGAGCGGGAATTCGGCGCCGCGGAGAGCTGCGCCTACGTCCGCAAAATGAATTTCAGCGCTTCCCAGACCGCCTTTGATTCCGCGCTGAAAACCAAATAATCAGAATGAAAAGCCTGTGCGGCAATTGATGATACCGCATAGGCTTTTTATTTTACAAAGGGCAACGCAAGCCGGCCATTTCCGCTAAGCAGCCGCAAGCCCTCTCTCGAACAGATCAGCAAACTTTTTAAAATTGGGACGTCCGGCTGAATCCATCAGATAGGCCGATTCATCGGCATCCTCTTTCCGATTTTGGTTTAAGGCATCGATGATGACCGCTGCGTTGTACTTGCCGATAC
>JAEXAZ010000196.1 GCA_023394255.1 Bacillota bacterium
GGATAAAGAACACTATGGCATGGTGAAAGTCAAGGAGCGCATGCTTGAACTGCTTGCAGTACGTAAGCTGGCGCCCGAGATCAAAGGCCAGATTATCTGCCTGGTGGGCCCTCCCGGCGTCGGCAAGACCTCGATCGCGCGTTCGATCGCGAAATCGATGGGCCGGAAATATGTGCGCCTCTCTTTGGGCGGCGTTCGGGATGAAAGCGACATCCGCGGCCACCGCAAGACGTATATCGGTTCCATGCCGGGGCGGATTATCAATGCGGTCAAACTGGCCGGCAGCAGCAATCCCCTGATGCTGCTGGACGAGGTGGATAAACTGGGCAGCGACTACCGCGGGGACCCGTCCGCCGCGCTGCTGGAGGTGCTGGATTCCGAGCAGAACCACGCTTTCCGCGACCACTTCATCGAGGTGCCGTTTGACCTTTCCGAGGTACTTTTTATTGCCACCGCGAATACACTGGATACGATTCCCGCTCCGCTGCTGGACCGTATGGAAATTATCCAGCTCAGCAGCTATACCCGCGAGGAGAAGTTCCAGATCGGCAGGACCTACCTGCTGCCGAAACAGATGAAGCGCCACGGCCTGACCGCCGCGAAGGTAAAAGTGTCCGACGACGCGATTTATGCGCTGCTGGATAACTATACCCGCGAAGCGGGCGTACGCAATCTGGAGCGCGAACTGGCTTCCCTGCTGCGCAAGGCTGCAAAACGCATTGTGGCGGGGGAGACAAAGAAAGTCGTGATTACCAACGACAATATCGTGGAATTTCTTGGCCCGCGTAAATTTAAGCCCGAGCAGATTCAGAATTATGACGAGGTCGGGCTTGTAAACGGCCTGGCATGGACAACTGTCGGCGGTGAAATGCTGCAGGTGGAGGCTGCCGTGCTGGATGGAAACGGAAAGATCGAACTGACCGGTTCGCTGGGCGATGTAATGAAGGAATCTGCCCACGCGGCGATCAGTTATATCCGTGCCCATTGGGACAAGTACGGTTTGGAACATGATTTTTATAAAACCCGCGACGTTCACATCCATGTGCCGGAGGGCGCTGTTCCAAAGGACGGCCCCTCTGCCGGCGTTACCATCTGCACCGCGCTGGTATCGGCGCTTTCCGGAGTTCCGGTTCACCGTGACGTTGCGATGACCGGTGAAATTACCCTGCGCGGCCGTGTGCTCCCGATCGGGGGCCTGAAAGAAAAGTCGATGGCGGCTTACCGCGCCGGCATCAAAACCGTGGTGATCCCGGCGGAAAACGAGCCCGACCTGGCCGAGATCGACCCGGTCGTGCGCGAGCATATTGATTTCATTACGGCAGATAAAATCGATTCGGTGCTCAATGTCGCCCTGGCGGGCAAGCTGCGGCAGTCGGTCGGCCAGCTGACGCTGGATGACATCGCGGTTGAAGCTTCCGAAAAAGCAACCCAGACCAATACGTCGATTCCGCAGTAATCCTGCGGAATCGTTCTTCAAAAAGGGGCGGCATCCTATGAACTATCATCATGTGCAGTTTGAGAGGAGCTTCGGGACATCCGAGCAGCTCCCCGAGTCCGACCTGCCTGAAATCGCTTTTGCCGGACGTTCCAATGTCGGCAAAAGCTCGATGATCAATAAACTGTTTAACCGCAAACAGCTCGCCCGGGTTTCCGCCGTACCCGGAAAAACGGCAACAATCAATTTTTTTCACGCGGACGGAATCCGTTTTGCGGATCTTCCCGGCTATGGCTACGCCAAGGTTTCCAAAAGCGAAAAACGGCGTTGGGGGGAGCTGATCGAGGGCTATTTTGCCCAGGACCGCGATTTGCGGCTTGTCTTTCAGCTGATCGACATGCGCCATGCGCCGTCAGCGGACGATCTGGTTATGGTCAATTTTCTGATTGACCATGAAATCCCTTTTGTGATCATTCTGACGAAAAAGGATAAACTCTCCGCGACGGCGCAGAGAGAACGGCTGGAGCGTCTGCGGACGGAGCTGCCCTATGCCGAACAGATTACAATGATCCCGCTGTCGTCCGAAACCGGGGACGGAATTGAACGGGTCAAAGAAATTATTGCGGAGATCGAGCAGGAATGCGCGGCCGATTCGCCTGAAAGTTCCGACGGCATGATTTAATTTATCTTACGGCCGGGAAACGCAAAACCTGCCGGTTCCCGGTTTACCTATCAATTTCTTAAAGGATGGATGACAATGTTTGTTTCTGACTGCCTGGGGATCAACGACCTCGGCCACCTGACAATCGGCGGGCGTGACACCGTCGAGCTGGCCCAGACATACGGCACGCCGCTGTATGTGATGGATGAAAATGAGATCCGCCGGGCATGCCGCAGCTATTTCGATTCTGTCAAGAAATACTATGGCGGGCGAGGGCTTGTGACCTATGCCAGCAAAGCGTTCTGCTGCAAGGCGGCCTGCAAGATCGTGGCGGAAGAGGGGCTTGGGCTGGACGTTGTCTCCATCGGCGAACTTTACACCGCGATGAGCGTGGATTTCCCGCCGGAACGCATCTTTTTCCACGGCAACAATAAAACCGCTCAGGAGCTTCTTGCGGCGATCGAGTACGGGGTCGGGCAGATTGTGGTGGATAATCTCACCGAGCTGGAACTGCTCAACCAGCTTGCGATCAGCCAGAAGAAAACGATCAGCATTTTGTTCCGGATTAAGCCCGGAATTGATGCCCATACCCATGACTTTGTGCGTACCGGACAGATTGACAGCAAATTCGGTCTTGCGCTGGAAACAGGGGAGGCGATGGAGGCGGTCAAAGAGGCGGCGCAGATGAAGGGCGTCGCCCTCAAAGGGCTTCACTGCCATATCGGTTCCCAGATCTTCGACATTGAGCCGTTTGAACACGCCGCAGCGGTCATGCTGAATTTTATTGCGGATATCAAAAAGGAAACGGGGCTTGCATTGGAGCTGCTTGATCTGGGCGGCGGATTCGGCATCAAGTACCTGCCGCAGCACGACCCGGTGGAATATGACCGCTACATGCAGCGCGTCGCGCTTACGGTGCGCAGGACATGTGAAGAAAAGAATATTGATATGCCCTTTATCGTCATCGAGCCCGGCCGTTCGATTGTCGGACCCGCCGGGATCACTCTCTATACGGTGGGTTCTGTCAAGGAAATTCCGAATGTCCGCACCTACGTTTCCATAGACGGCGGCATGGGGGACAATCCGCGTTATATCCTGTATCAGTCCCAGTATGAGGCGGTGGTTGCCAACAAGGCGGTCCAGCCGAAAAACAAAACCGTTACCATCGCGGGCAAATGCTGTGAAAGCGGCGACCTCATCGGCGAACACATGCAGGTGCAGGATGTGCAGGTGGGCGATATTGTCGCGGTGCTTGCAACCGGAGCTTATAATTATTCGATGTCTTCCAACTACAACCGGATTCCAAAACCTCCGGTCGTCATGCTGAAGGATGGCGAGGCGAGAGTTGTCGTCAAGCGGGAGACACTCGAAGATATCGTCCGCAACGACTTGCTTTAAGTCCGATCCCTCTAAAACGAATTATTGATACGAACTATACATAGAATCCGGAGAAGTATTTTTCGTAATTGTACAAATTTACATAAGAACCCCCTTTACTTTCATGCTCTAAAATGATAAAATCATACCAATGAGAGATTTATTATTTTGGAGGCGTATTGGTTATGAATACAAAATTGAAGGACATGAATGTAGATTTCCTGTTTAAAGCCGTCCTTTCCCTGAAAACGATGGAGGAATGCTATAACTTTTTTGATGATCTTTGCACGGTGCCGGAACTGAAAGCGCTGTCCCAGCGTCTGGAAGTTGCCAAAATGCTCAGCGAGGGCCGTGTTTACAGCGATATCGTCGCGAAAACAGGGGCTTCCACCGCAACCATCAGCAGGGTGAACCGCTCGCTGAACTATGGGAGCGACGGCTACAAGGTCATTTTTGAAAGGGTTAAAGACTGATGTCCTATAACGTGTTTGCCGCTTATTACGACCGCCTGATCCGGGAGGTCGATTACCGGCGGCGGGCGCAGTATTTTGATCAGATCATCAGACAGCATTTTCAGGTGACCGATGAGACCATTCTGCTCGATCTGGCCTGCGGGACGGGAAACTTATCGGTGGAACTGTCTGCCCTTGGCTATGATGTCATCGGGGTGGATGGAAGCCCGGACATGCTGTCTGAAGCTGTGTCCAAAAGTGCCGGAGAAAAACAGATTTTGTACCTTCGTCAGGATATGGCGTCGCTGGACCTCTATGGTACGGTTGACATTGCGGTCTGCGCGCTGGATTCCCTGAACCATGTCGCCGATGCGGCGAAATTGAAAAAGGTCTTTGAAAAAGTTTCGCTGTTTACCGCGCCGGGCGGACTGTTTTTGTTTGACGTAAATACGGAATATAAGCATCGGGAAATTTTGGGCAACCAGACTTTCGTGTATGATCTGGACGATTTGTACTGTGTCTGGCAGAACGCGACCGACGAAACGCTGACCACCGAAATTTCACTGGATTTTTTTGTCCGGCGGGGAAATACTTATGTTCGGGAAAGCGAGAGCTTTCGTGAGCGCGCATGGCCGCAGGAACATCTCCGCGGCCTTTTGGAGCAAACCGGTTATCAGCTTCTGCATATTTATGCGGGAGATACCTTTGAACCGGTTGGCTCTACGGCTCAGCGCGCGGTCTTTGTGGCGCGCAAAAAATAATGCAGGACTTTGAGGAAACGATCATGGGAAAAATGATTCGAACAATTGCGCATGACGGCTCCGCCGTCTGCATCGCGATAGATTCTACTGACATCGTCGCGGAGATGGAACGCATCCATAAGACTTCCGCGACTGTCACGGCGGCGCTCGGGCGGCTGATCACCGCGGCGTCAATCATGGGATCGATGCTGAAAAACGAGACGGACAGCGTCACCGTGCGCCTGGCGGGCGGCGGGCCTGCCGGTTCGCTTATTGCGGTTTCGGACAGCCATGGAAACCCCCGAGGCTATGTTGCCAATCCGATTGTCGAGATTCCGCTCAACCGGTATGGAAAGCTGGATGTTGCGGGTGCGGTGGGAACCAACGGAACGCTCTCTGTCATTAAGGATGTCGGCCTGCCCGAGGCCTCCACCGGTTCGGTTCCGATTGTTTCGGGGGAGATTGCGGAGGATATCACCAGTTATTACGCTGGCAGCGAGCAGACTCCTTCTATC
>JAEXAZ010000018.1 GCA_023394255.1 Bacillota bacterium
CACCGATGATATCCTTTCCGCTGTGCACGCGACCCCGGCAAAGACGGTCTTTGTGCTTCCGAATAATAAGAATATCATCATGGCGGCGGAACAGGCGGCAAAGCTGGCGGACCGCGACGTGGTCGTGCTGCCTACCCGCACGATTCCGCAGGGCCTTGCCGCGATGCTGGTGTTTGACCATGACGCCGATGCGACGGAAAACAGGATCGCGATGCAAAAGGCGTTTGAGCGCGTGGGGACCGGCCAGATCACCTATGCCGCCCGTGACAGCGAATTTGACGGGCATAAGATCAAAGAGGGCGAACTGCTGGCCCTCGAAAACGGTAAAATAGCGTTTACAGAGCGCGACCTGTCAAAGGCGGTTGTCAGGCTGACAAAATCGCTGGCGCGCAAGGACAGCAGCTTTATCACCCTGCTTTACGGCGAGGATGTCTCCGGGGAAGCTGCCGGGGAAATCCGGGAAGCGGTTGCCGCGAAACTGCCGGAGGATGTGGAAGTTGCTTTGATTAACGGCGGACAGCCGGTCTATTATTTTATGATTTCTGTTGAATAACCCAACGATAAGAAGGGAAACCATGTTCCAATCGAAAACCGGACAGCTTGTCGCCGCGGCAATTATGACGCTGCTTTCCGCTGTCCTGGCGCAATTATCTAAAAATTTGCCGGTCACCCCGGTTCCGCTTTCGGCCGTTCTGGCGGCGGTCTTTCTGGCGGGGGCTGTGCTGAACCGCAAGTCCGCGCTGCTTTCCCAGGCGGTCTATGTGGCGCTCGGGCTTTTGGGGGCGCCGGTGTTCCCGGGGTTCACCGGGGGGATTCATGCCCTTGCGGGCCCGACGGGCGGCTTTTTGATCTCCTATCCGCTTGTCGCGGTGCTTGTTGCCTGCATGACGGAAAAATGGGGAAGAGGATTCTTTAAATACGTGCTCTTTATGGCGCTCTCTCTGCCCGTCTGTTATGTGATCGGAACGGCGCAGCTGCTGACAATCACCGGGGCGGGTTTGCAAAACGGGCTGGACATGGCGGTCAAACCGTTCCTTCTGCCTGATCTGGCCATGTGCGCCGCAGCCGCGGCTGCCGCGACGGCGGCGGACCGCGTGTTCAGTGGGATAGCCGCTTCGAAAGGCGCGAAAAGAGTTGACAACCGGCCGGCGTGAGTATATACTACAAATGATGTGGCGTTGATGGGGAAAATTGCGTAAACACAGCACAGAGAGGCACATACCGGTGAGAGTGTGCCAAAAAGCGCGAAAGCCGCCCCTGAGCTTCCGGCGACGAGCCGGACGTGGTGTGAGCGTTAATCCTTTCGAGTGGTGCGGTTCGCCGCGCAATTTGGGTGGTACCACGGAATGTGTCATGCACGCTTTTCGTCCCAATTTTTTGGGGCGGAAGGCGTTTTTTATTTTTGTATGATTTAAAGGAGCGATCAATTAGATGGAATGGACAGGACTTAACGAACTGCGCGAAAAGTTCCTCAGCTTTTATGAGAGTAAGGGGCATCTTCGCCTTCCGAGCTTTCCTCTGGTTCCGCACAACGATGCAAGCCTGCTGCTGATCAATTCCGGCATGGCGCCGATGAAAAAGTGGTTTCTCGGGCTGGAAACCCCTCCGGGGAAACGCGTGACAACCTGCCAGAAATGTATCCGCACCCCTGACATCGAAAATGTCGGCAAGACCGCGCGCCATGGAACCTATTTCGAGATGCTCGGCAATTTTTCGTTCGGGGACTATTTTAAGCACGAGGCCACCGCGTGGGCGTGGGAATTCATCACGAAAGTGCTGGAGCTGCCGGTAGACCGCCTGTGGGTGTCCGTCTATGAGGACGATGACGAAGCGGTTGAAATCTGGACGAAGGAAGTCGGCGTCGACCCCACGCATATCGTGCGGATGGGCAAGGAGGACAACTTCTGGGAAATCGGCTCCGGCCCCTGCGGCCCCTGTTCCGAAATCTATTTTGACCGCGGCGAAAAATACGGCTGCGATAGCCCCACCTGCGGTGTGGGCTGTGACTGCGACCGCTATATTGAGTTCTGGAACCTTGTGTTCTCCCAGTTCAATGGCGACGGGGAAGGCAACTATGAGCGCATGGCGCATCCCAATATCGATACCGGAATGGGGCTTGAGCGCCTTGCCTGCATTATGCAGGGCGTGGACAACCTGTTCGAGGTGGATACAGTGCAGAACATCATGCGCCACATTTCCAAAATCGCGGGTGTCACCTATCACGAAGACGCCAAGACGGATGTTTCCCTGCGCGTGATTACCGACCACATCCGTTCCACCACCTTCATGGTGGGGGACGGTATTCTGCCGCAGAATGAAGGAAGGGGTTATGTCCTGCGCCGTTTGCTGCGCCGCGCCGCCCGCCATGGGCGTCTGCTGGGCATCAACGAGCCGTTCCTTTACAAAGTCTGCGAAACCGTGATTCAGGAGAACGCGGCCGCGTATCCGAACCTCGTTGAAAATAAGGATTATATCATTAAAGTCATCAAGGTCGAAGAGGAACGCTTTGCGCGCACGATCGACCAGGGGCTTGGGCTGCTGAACGCCATGATCGAGAAACTTGAAGAGCAGGACGGGCAGAAAGTCATGAGCGGCGCGGACGCGTTTAAGCTCTATGACACCTTCGGCTTCCCGGTCGACCTCATCCGTGAAATTCTGGAAGAGCACAAAATTGCGCTGGATGAACAGGAATTTACAAACTATATGAACGAGCAGAAGCGGCGCGCACGTGAAGCGCGCGCCGCCATGGGCGACTTGGGCTGGAAAGAGGATGTCCTTTCCGACATCAAGGAAAAGGGCCGCTTTGTGGGGTACACGGATTCTGTGGCCGAAGCAAAAATTGTGGCGATCGTAAAAGAGAACCAGCGGGTGGATATGCTGGCCGACGGCGAGATGGGCGAGCTTGTGCTGGATCGCACCCCGTTTTACGCGGAGAGCGGCGGTCAGGCCGGTGATGCCGGTACGATTACCGCGGGAGGAAGTGTCTTTACGGTTTATGACTGCAAAAAGTCCCAGACCGGCCATTTTGTCCATGTCGGCGAGCTGACGGTCGGCACGCTCAGCGTGGGCGATACCGTCACGGCGGCAATCAATACCGACCGCCGCCGCGATATCATGCGCAACCATACCTCCTGCCATCTGCTTCAGGCGGCGCTGCGGACGGTGCTTGGCGAGCATGTCCATCAGGCGGGCGCGTTTTATGACGACAGCATCTGCCGCTTCGATTTCAGCCATTTCAGTGCGGTGACGGCTGAAGAGCTGGAAAAGGTCGAGGAGCTTGTTAACCGCATGATTCTGTCCGCGATTGACGTCTCCGTCCACGAAATGCCGATTGAGGAAGCCAAGAAGCTCGGTGCGATGGCGCTGTTCGGTGAGAAATATGGCGACACTGTTCGCGTATGCAACGTTGAGGGCGAATCCATTGAATTCTGCGGCGGAACCCATCTGGATAATACCGCCAAGGTGGGCCTGTTTAAGATTGTGAAAGAATCCTCGGTTGCGGCGGGTGTGCGCCGCATTGAGGCAGTGACGGGCAGAAACGTGCTCCGCTATCTGCATGAGCAGGAAGCGCTGATGGGCGAGACTGCCGCCGCGCTGAAAGTCGGAAATCCGTCGGAACTGCCCGCGAAGGCGGCCTCCGTAACCGGAGAACTCAAAGAATTGCAGCACGCGCTGGAAACCGCTGAAAATAAGCTGGCGGAGAGCCGGATGGACGGCATGTTTGAAAACGCCCGGGAAGTGAACGGCGTAAAAGTTGCGTCCCTCTCGGTCGGCGGCGCGAAACCGGAAGCCCTGCGGTTTATGGGCGACCGCGCGAAGGACAGCCATCCCGATTCCGTCTGCGTCTTCACCGCCGCCGGCGACGGCAAAATCTCGATCCTTGTTTCCTGCGGAAAAGAAGCGGTCGCCAAAGGCGCGCATGCCGGTAAGATCGTGAAGGAGCTGACCGCGCTTTGCGGCGGAAGCGGCGGCGGACGCCCGGACAACGCGATGGGCGGCTGCACAGAATCGTCAAAACTGGGCGGCGCGCTGGCAAAGCTGCCGGAAATCGTTGCAAATTATGTGAAATAGACAGGGAAACCTGCCGGATATTTTTGTGGAAAGGGGGAAATAACATGGAGGACTGCCTTTTCTGTAAAATTGCCGCCGGAGAGATTCCGAGCAAGAAGATCTACGAGGATGATAGAGTAGTGGCGTTTTACGACATCGACCCGCAGGCCCCGGTTCACTTTCTGGTGATCCCGCGCGAGCATATTTCCGGCGCGGACAGGATCACCGGGGAGAACAGCGCGATTGTGGGCCATATCTTTACCGTCATCGCAAAGATTACCAAAGATCTTGGCTGCGGCGACGATTTCCGCGTGGTAAACAACTGCGGTACGCTGGCCGGGCAGACGGTAAAGCACCTGCATTTCCATGTGCTCGCGAAACGCAGCCTGGCGTGGCCTCCCGGCTGACCGGATTCCCAAGGCGGCACGCCCAAGCGGTGTGCCGCCTTTTTGCATTTTAAACAGGCAAGGAGAACCCTATGACGATTAAAAAACCGGTGCTGGCGGTTTCAGGGATTGCCGCGCTGGCGGCATTTTCCTATTGGCAGAATAATGGGATTCAAACATCCCGGTTCACTGTGGAAAGCGAAAAGGTGCCGCCCGCTTTCGACGGCTTTCGGATTGCCCAGATTTCCGACCTCCATGATAAAACCTTCGGGTATCAGCAGAAGCGCCTGCTCCATGCGGTGCGCGCCGCCGCCCCCGACCTGGTTGTGATCACAGGGGACCTGTGTGACTGCAAGGTCGAAACTGCCCTGGCGGTTGTCCGTGGCGCTGTGGGGCTTGCGCCGGTCTGCTATGTCCCGGGAAATCATGAGGCGCGCTCAAGGGTTTATCGCAGGCTGCGCAGGGAGCTTCGCAGTTTGGGCGTGCTTCTGCTGGACGGAAGAAAACTGGCGATCCACAAAAACGGGGACCGCCTTTGCGTTTATGGCGCGCTCGACCCGGCGTTCTACCGCAAACGCACGCTCATGCGCGATACGCCCGAATGCGTTGCGAAATTCGCGCAGGTGCTGGGGCAGGCCGCCTGCCGGATCGACCGACCGGATTTTAACATTCTGCTGTCCCACCGTCCGGAGCAGTTTGACTGCTACGCCCGGAATGGGTTTGACCTGGTGTTCTGCGGCCATGCGCACGGCGGACAGTTCCGGTTCCCCGGGATTCCGGGACTTTATGCGCCGGAACAGGGGATTTTCCCCCGTTATACCGCCGGGCTTTACCGGCAGGGGGCCTGCACCATGGCGGTCAGCCGCGGTCTTGGCCCGAGTACGTTTCCCCAGCGGCTCGGGAACCGGCCGGAGCTGGTCTGCGTTACTTTGAAAAGCCGCCGGCCAAATTTTCGTGGAAATTTATGACTGAAAGTGATATAGTAGGAAAAGGCGATACGATTTCTTGATAAAGGTGGTCGTGATGTGAAAAGGATCGAACTCAAAAAGCTGTTTGCCGCGGTTGAGGATTACACGGGTGCGCCGGTAACCGTATGCGGCTGGGTAAAGACAATCAGGGATTCCAAATCGATCGGATTTATAGAACTCAATGACGGATCTTCGTTTCGCAATCTGCAGGTTGTGCTGGAACAGTCAAAACTGGGGAATTTCGCGGAAGCCGTGAAGCTGAACGTCGGCAGCGCGATTGTGGT
>JAEXAZ010000108.1 GCA_023394255.1 Bacillota bacterium
GTATCGCGTTTGTCATGCATGGGGGAACGATTATGGCGGTTCTCGAGCGGTTCGCCGTTCCCGCGAAGCCGTTTTATGACTGGCAGATTGAGAACCTCGGCTGCTGGAAAGCAAAGGCGTCCGAACCGGAATGGGCGGTGCGGCAGATACTGACAGATTTGGAACGATTTGATGCGGGGGAATGAGCAATGTTTTATGCGGTTTCGGCGGTAGTGCTGGGCTTTTTGCTGGATCTGGCCCTTGGCGATCCGCACTGGCTGCCGCACCCGGTCCGGCTGATCGGCTGGCTGATTGCCCGCCTGGAACAGCTGGTTCGCGCGGCGCTGCCTAAAACGCCGCGTGGGGAGCTTCTGGGCGGCGTCCTGTTGACAGCGGTTGTAGTGGGCCTGTCCGGAGGCGTCAGCTGGTGGGTTCTCCATATTACCGCTGTTTATCTGGGCAGTTTGCCCGCGTATCTGCTCGAAGCGGTGATGTGCTACCAGCTGATTGCCGTCAAATCGCTGAAAACGGAAAGCATGAAGGTCTGCCGGGAACTGCAAAAAGGCGACCTTGCTTCCGCGCGAATCGCGGTTTCTATGATCGTGGGGCGGGACACGGAAAAACTATCCCCGGCGGGGGTCGCCAAAGCGGCGGTAGAGACTGTGGCGGAAAACGCCTCGGACGGCGTCGCCGCGCCTCTGTTTTATCTTTTGATCGGGGGGGCTCCGCTTGGTTTCTGCTATAAAGCGGTCAACACACTGGATTCTATGATCGGCTACCGCAATGAGCGGTATCTCTCTTTCGGGAAGTTTACGGCGAAACTGGATGACGCGGCGAATTTTATCCCTGCGCGCCTGTGCGCGCTGCTGATGATTGCCGCCGCGTTTTTTACCGGGCTGGACGGCCTGGGAGCATTCCGTATCTGGAAGCGCGACCGGAAAAACCATAAAAGCCCCAACAGCGCTCAGACCGAAGCGGCATGTGCCGGGGCGCTTGGCGTTCAGCTTGCGGGCAATGCCTTTTACGGCGGTGTCCTGTTTGAAAAGCCGACCATCGGGGACGCGCTGCGCATGGCGGTTCCGAATGACATCAGGCTCGCCAACCGGCTGATGGTTGTTACCTCCCTGCTGGCGCTTACCTTTTTTTCCCTGCTGAAGCTGTTGATTATTTTTCTTTTGCACTGATAGGAGAGTATTATGACCGATTTCGCCCACGGCGGAGATAGTTACGCTTATCCCGATGACCTGCTTGATTTTTCCGCCAATGTCAGCCCGCTGGGGCTTCCTGACAGCGTAAAATCCGCGCTGGCGGCTTCTATTGACAGCTGGTCGGGATATCCCGACCCCTATTGCCGGAAACTGAAAGCCGCGATTGCCGAACACCATAGCATTCCGGAAGCGTCTATTACCTGCGGCAACGGAGCGGCGGAATTGATCTACAAGGTAGTGCGGGTGCTGAACCCCCGCCGCGCTCTGGTCACCGCGCCGTCCTTTTCCGAATACCGGCAGGCGCTTTCCCTGACGGGATGCGGGATTCTTGATTTTTTTCTGGATGCGAGGGACGGCTTTTGCGTGACGGAGAAGCTGCTTGACGTGCTGAACCCGCCGCTGGAACTGCTGATTTTATGCAATCCCAATAATCCCACAGGGCAGACGATGGAACCGGGCCTGCTGGACAAAATCATCAAAACATGCGCCGAGAAAAAAATCCGCATTTTGCTGGACGAATGTTTTATTCCGTTTTTGGAGGATGCGGACGCACATACGAAAATCCCCCTGCTTTCGGAATATCCGAATCTGCTCATTCTGCGGGCGTTCACAAAATTCTATGGGATGGCGGGCCTGCGTCTGGGATACCTGCTGTGTTCCGACGGCGCGCTGCTCGGGAGGATTTCGGCCTGCGGGCAGCCGTGGAGCGTTTCGGCCCCGGCACAGATCGCGGGCGTGGCGGCGCTGGCCGATACGGAATATGCGCAGAGGCTCCGGCATGTGATCGGAAAGGAGCGCGCCTATCTGACCGGCGCCTTCAAACAACTGGGGCTGCGCGTGATCGGTTCTCAGGCAAATTATCTGTTCTTTCAATGTCATGGAATGACCGATTTAAAAGAGCGGCTGCTGAAAGACAGAATCCTGATCCGTTCCTGCGGGAACTATCTTGGGCTGGATCGGGATTTTTACAGGGTGTCAGTCCGGACGCACGAGGAGAATCAGCGGCTGGCAGAGGCTGTTGCGGGAATCATCGGAGAGGAGGGGTAAAAATGGCAAAAACCATTATGGTGCAGGGGACGATGTCCAATGCCGGGAAAAGCCTGCTGACGGCGGCGCTCTGCCGGATTTTCCGGCAGGACGGCTATTCGGTTGCCCCGTTTAAATCGCAGAACATGGCGCTGAACTCCTACATTACGCGCGAGGGGCTTGAAATGGGACGCGCGCAGGTCATGCAGGCGCAGGCGGCCGGAATCGAACCGTCTGTGCGGATGAACCCGATTCTGCTCAAGCCGTCCAGTGACACCGGTTCGCAGGTCATTGTAAACGGCGAAGTGCTGGGGAACATGAGCGCCGCCGAGTATTTTCAGATGAAAGGCAGCCTCGTCCCGCAGATCATGCGGGCGTTTGACAGCCTTGCGGAGCAATATGAGATCCTTGTGCTTGAGGGGGCGGGAAGCCCGGCGGAAATCAATCTGAAAAGCGACGATATCGTCAATATGGGGATGGCAAAGCTTGCCAAAGCGCCGGTTTTGCTCGCGGGGGATATTGACCGCGGGGGCGTTTTCGCGTCCCTGGCCGGTACCATGATGCTGCTGGAACCGGACGAGCGCGCGATGGTGAAGGGGCTGGTAATCAATAAGTTTCGCGGGGACAAGGCGATCTTGCAGCCCGGGCTGGACATGATTGCAAAGATTACCGGCGTGCCTGTCGTGGGAGTCGTCCCATATCTGCATCTGGATATTGACGACGAAGACAGCCTTTCCGAGCGTTTGGAGAGAACCGGCTCTTCGGGGCTGGTGGACATCGCGGTGATCCGGCTGCCAAGGCTTTCGAATTTCACGGATTTTAACGCGCTTTCCGCAATCAAGGGGGTTTCCGTGCGCTATATAAAAACGGTTTCCGCTTTAAAATCGCCGGATTTGATTATCCTGCCCGGCACAAAAAATACGATGGAAGACCTGATATGGCTGCGCCAGTGCGGGCTGGAATCCGCAATTCAGAAATTCGCGGCGGCGGGCGGCGCGGTGTTTGGCATCTGCGGCGGCTTCCAAATGCTTGGGGAGACCCTCAGCGACCCGGAACATGTGGAACACGGGGGCAGCATGAGGGGCATGGGGCTGCTTCCGGTTGCAACCGTTTTTGAACCGCAGAAAACCCGCACCAGAGTGACTGGCTGGTTCGGGAAGGTGGAAGGGATCCTCAAAGGGCTTACGGGAGTCCCGATTGAAGGATATGAAATCCACATGGGCAGGACAGAATCCGCCGACGCAATCAACAGCCTGCTGACCGAGGACGGCGAAACCAAACGGGACGGTGCGGCTTCCGGCAGTATCTACGGAAGCTATGTGCATGGGATTTTTGACCGCCCGGAGAGCGCAAAGGCCCTGGTAATTGCCCTCTGTCAGGCAAAAGGGGTAGATTGCGGCAGCCTTGAAACCTTTGACCCGGTTGCTTACAGGGAACAGCAGTACGACCTGCTCGCGCAGTCTGTGCGGGAAAGCCTGGATATGAAAAGAATCTATGAGATTTTGGAGGCGGGTATATGAATCAGGGGCTTACACATGTCTACTGCGGAGACGGGAAAGGGAAGACAACCGCGGCGATCGGGCTCGCCGTCCGCGCCGCGGGGTGCGGAAAACAGGTACTCATTGTGCAGTTCCTGAAAGGGCAGGAAACGGGGGAACTCCAATCCCTTGCGCGGATTCCTGCAATTACTGTTTTGCGGGGAAAGGCAAGCAGCAAATTTACCTTTCAGATGGACGAACGGGAGCTGCAGCAGACCTACGACCTCAACTCCAAAAATCTGCTGACAGCGGTGGAAACAGCGCGGGAAGGCAAATGCGACCTGCTGATCCTGGACGAAATCCTCGGGGCTTTAAGCTGTGATTTGATTGACAGCGATCTTCTGCGCAGTCTGGTTGAGCAAAAGCCGGAAGCGCTGGAGCTTGTTCTGACCGGGCGGAATCCCCCCGGGTGGCTGCTTGACCGCGCGGATTATGTCACTGAAATGGTGAAGCGCAAACATCCGTTTGATCAGGGGATACCGGCGCGTAAAGGAATTGAACTGTAAAGGGGAATTGTACCATGAAGGTGCAGCTGCAAAATGTGCTTCCGGCCGATATCGAACGGCGCAGTATGGAAATCATCGGGGAGCTTCTCCGCGAGCGGGATATTGCGCTCGACCCGGCGCTGGAGCCGGTAATCAAGCGGGTCATCCATACGACAGCCGATTTTGATTATGTAGAGAACCTTATTTTTTCACAGGATGCTGTAAAAAAGGCGCAGAAAGCCATCCGTGAGGGCGCTTCAATTGTAACGGACACGCAGATGGCGAAGTCCGGAATCAATAAGAAGGAGCTTGCACGCTATGGGGGAGAAGTGCTCTGCTTTATGTCGGACGAAGATGTTGCCGCCGCTGCCAGGCAAAACGGGACGACAAGGGCCACCGCCAGCATGGACAAAGCCCTTTCTGTTGAGCGGCCGCTGATTTTTGCAATTGGGAATGCTCCGACAGCGCTTGTCAGGCTGTATGAACTGGTTCAGGAAAAAAAGCTGTTTCCGGAGCTGATTGTTGGAGTGCCGGTCGGCTTTGTCAATGTCGTGGAGTCCAAGGAACTGATTCTGCGGACATCCGTACCCCATATCGTGGCGCGCGGGCGCAAGGGCGGCAGCAATGTCGCGGCGGCAATCATGAACGCGATTTTATATAGCATGCAATCGGAAAAGCCGGTGTACAGTCTGTTGAAATAGAATAGCAGAGCGGGCTGGGAATTCCGTGCCATATGTCCGCTCCCCTTTTCCCATATCAGCACAAAAAGATGGCAGACACTTTCGGGTCTGCCATCTTTTTCCATTTTATAGTGGAGAAGGGAGTCTTTATTTTCATCCGCGGCAGCGCCGGCCATGCGGCCGGACAACTGATTTAGATTCAGAAGATCATCAACTGATTGCAAGTCCTGCACTGGCATAGCCTGCGATTGTGGTGGCAATGTCGATGCCGGCCGTTACACTTGCGGAGAATACAAGCAGCAAGCGGGTTTCTGTGGTGACAGGAATTGAAAGACCGGTCGTGGAACCGCTGCTGATCGTACCAATGGCGAGAATGCCGGTAAGAGGCGGCGCAAGGGTAACCACAGCACCCGGGATGGGAGTAAATACATTGTCAGGTGTTGTTGAGCTGTAAAGCTGGGCGGTAATGGTAACGGTCGAGCCCACAAGCGTCAAGGCGGCGGTCGTGCTGAAATATGCTGCCATCGACGTGATGGTGCCGTCCTCGGGCATGGAAAATGCGTAGTTGGTAAGCGTTGTGGTGTCGATTGGCCCGCCTACCGCACTTACAG
>JAEXAZ010000125.1 GCA_023394255.1 Bacillota bacterium
CCGGACGGCTTGATTGACGCGCCGATTGGCCAGCCGGACCGTACCGACCCGCGCCGGTGTGTCTGTGAAAGCGGCAAACGCGCTGTTACCCAATACGAAACGGCGGCTTGCGGCAGCGGCTATTCGCTTGTCCGCTGCATCCTGCATACGGGGCGCACCCATCAGATACGGGTTCATATGAGTGATATGGGCCATCCGCTTTTAGGCGACCGGCTGTACGGCGGCGATTGCGGGCGGATTGAACGGCAGGCGCTTCATTGCGTCAGCCTGTCGTTTATGCATCCTGTTACCGGGGAACGGATGAAAATTCAGGCCGTTCTTCCTCAAGATATGCAAAAGTTAACGCATAATTGTGTAAAAAGATAGTAAAAGCGTATAAATATTATTATATGCGAATATTTTTTCATTCCGAGGGTTGCTTTTATCCGGTATTTATGTATAATCATACTTATTAGTTGCATTTCAATTTGCGTGTATGAATTTATGTAAGATCATGGAGGAAGTAATATGAAAAAGTTATTCGCTTTGTCTTTGGCGCTTCTTATGACGGCATCACTTGCGGCCTGCGGCAGCAAAGCTGAAACCGCCCCGTCCTCATCTGCCGCTTCGAGTGAAGCGGCATCCAGCGAGGCAGCATCTTCGGAGGCTCCGGATGCGGCCTCTGAAACCCCCAATATTGACCGCATCAAGGCGGCCGGCAAGATTGTCATGTGCACCAACCTCGCTTTCCCGCCGTTTGAATATGTGGGCGCGGACGGAAAGGCTGCGGGCGTTGACATTGACATTTCGCAGGCGATTGCGGATGACCTCGGCGTACAGCTCGAAGTTGTGGATATGAACTTCGACCTGCTGATTGATTCCGTAAAAGCGGGAAAAGCGGATTTCTCCGCCGCAGGCATGACCATTAAGCCGGAACGCCTCGAGCAGATTGATTTTTCCGATGAATATGTGAAATCCGCGCAGTTTATCATCATCAAAAAGGACAGCGGCGTCACCGCCGATAAACTGGACGGACTGACCATTGCAGTGCAGGAATCCACGACCGGCGACTTCTATGCGACCGATGAAATCGAAGCGAAAGAGGTTTTGCGCTTCAAGAGCGGAATCGAAGCGGGCGCCGCCCTCTCGGCCGGAAAGTGTGATGCGGTAATTATCGACAAGCTCCCCGCCGAAAGCATCGCGGCCAACAGCAACGGCGTGCTCGAGGTTCTGCCGGATTCGCTGACTGAAGAGAGCTACGCGATCGCGGTGAAGAAGGATTCCCCCGACCTGCTTGCTGAAATTAACAGTGTCCTGCAGAAACTGGTTGATGAAGGCAAAGTCGACGAGCTCGTCACAAAGCATATGACAGAAGCAAAATAAGAAATCAAAAACGGCGGCGGGAACGAAGTTTCCGCCGCCGTTTTGCGTTATGCTTCTTTATAAAAACGATCTGATTTGTATAATCTTGCAGCGTTACCCTTGCATTTGGCGGATAACTGTGTATAATATTGTATGTTACGGATTCAATGTCCTGCCATTTTTTGTTGTGCTGGAAATCATTGGAAGTATAAACTGCTTTCAAATGATGGACCGCTTTTTCCGGCTGATCCATGCTGTGAAAGGCGGAATAGAACATTCCCTCTGTGTTACGGGAAAAAGGAGAAAAAAAAGAATGAAAAAAATCGTTGCAATCATGACGGCGTGTGTGTTGGCGTTGTCTATGGCTGCCTGCGGCAGCAAAAACCCTGACCAGAATGCGTCATCCGAAGCGTCTTCCGCCACTGAGGAGTCAGCCGCTTCCGACGAGGCGGGCGGCCTTGACGCCATTAAGGCAAACGGCAAAATCGTGATGCTGACAAACGCGACGTTCCCCCCGTTTGAGTATATCGGCGATGACGGAAGCGTGGCCGGTGTCGACCCCGATGTTGCGGCGGAAATCGCAAAAGACCTCGGCGTTGAGCTGGAAATCCTGGATATGAATTTTGATCTGCTGATTGAAGCGGTGAAGTCCGGGAAAGGCGATTTCGCGGCGGCCGGCATGACCATTACCCCCGAGCGTCAGGAACAGGTGGATTTCTCGAAGGAGTATGTGAAATCCGCGCAGTATCTGATTGTGCAGAAGGGGAGCAGCCTCACAAAGGATACGCTGGACGGCACCAACATTGCGGTGCAGGAATCCACGACCGGAGATTTTTACGCTTCGGACGAGGTGCAGGCGAAAGAGGTTATGCGCTTTAAAGGCGCAACCGAAACCGGCGCGGCTTTGATTGCCGGAAAGTGCGACGCCGTCATTCTGGATAAACTTCCTGCTGAAGCGATTGTCGCCAACAGCAACGGCAAGCTGGAACTTCTGCCCGACCCGCTTACAGAAGAAAGCTATGCGTTTGCAGTAAAAAAAGGCAATACGGAGCTGCTGGATGCCATCAACGCAACTTTGCAGCGCCTGATGGACGAAGGCAAAATTGACGAACTTGTAACCGAACATGCGAACGCGGCGTAAAAACCGGCTTCAAAACACCACCGAAAGCAGGCGATGACAAATGGCGGCATTTTTGCAGCAACATTATAATAATCTTTATATTGCCCTATTGGCGGAGAACAGGTGGAAACAGTATGTCGAAGGCCTGGGGCGCACCTTGCTGATTGCCGCCTGCGCCACGCTGATTGGTATTTTGATCGGTATGATCATCGCCGTCATCAAGGTATCGGCGGCGGGCAACCGCAAGCTTCGCTTTCTGGAAATACTGTGCGACCTCTATCTGACGGTTATCCGCGGAACCCCGGTGGTGGTGCAGCTTCTTATTTTGTATACCGCGGTGTTCACCTCCATGACCAACGGGACTCCCGTCGCGATCATCGGATTTGGACTGAACTCCGGCGCCTATGTTGCGGAAATTTTCCGGTCGGGCATCATGTCTATCCCGCACGGGCAGACCGAAGCGGGGCGTTCTCTGGGCCTCACCAGCTGGATGACAATGCGCCTCATCATTCTGCCGCAGGCTGTTAAAAATATCCTCCCGGCCCTTTTCAATGAATTTATCACCCTGTTGAAAGAAACCTCTGTCGCCGGTATGATCGCGGTACGCGACCTGACCAAGGTGGCCGACGGGATTAAAGGCAGGGCGTTTATCAGCGAGCCGCTGTTTGTTGCGGCGTTCATCTATCTGGTGCTGGTCATTGCGATGACGCAGGTGCAGAAGAGACTGGAAAGGAGGCTGGGCAAAGGTGATCGACGTTAAGAATCTGCAAAAATCCTTTCACGGGAATTTGGTGCTCAAGGGGATTACCGAGACGATTGAAAAAGGGGAAAAGGTCGTTGTTATCGGGCCTTCCGGTTCCGGAAAATCCACGTTCCTG
>JAEXAZ010000186.1 GCA_023394255.1 Bacillota bacterium
CGGAAGACGTAGGAAGTTTGGTCGCATTTCTTGCCTCAGACGAAGCGGCATATATCAATGGGCAGATTATAGAGGTCAGCGGTGGTATGGTCCTGTGATGCTGTCGGCCTCGGTAGCAGAACATAAGAAAAGGAGAGGATAGGAAAATGGCTCTGGAAAATTGGAAAATTGGAGTGGTCGGAGCCGGACAGATGGGCAGCGGTATCGCTGAAACCGCTGCGCAGCACGGTTTTCGGGTGATCAACACGGATTCTTTCCCCGAAGCTCTGGAACATGCCAGACGTGGTGTGCTAAAGGACATGGACAGACTGACCGCCAAAGGGAAGAAGACCAGGGAGGAAGCGGATCGGGTAATCGCGCGTATATCCTATGGGACAGATTTGGAGTTATTATCTGACTGTGACGCGGTGATTGAGGCAATTCCGGAAAAAATGGATTTAAAGCAAGATATGTTCGAAACGCTGGATGCCGTGGTAAAGCCGGAAACTCTGCTTGCAAGCAACACCTCCGCAATCGCGATTTCAGCTATAAGCGCAAAAATGAAGGATCCATCCCGCTGTGTGGGAATGCATTTTTTCTGCCCTGCGCCGGTAATGAAGCTGGTTGAAGTGGTAAGCGGCTGCAGCACTTCGAACGAAACGATTAAAAAAGCAATTGCACTGGCACAAGCCATGGGGAAAGAAGCAGTATGCGCACCGGAACTGCCAGGATTTCTGGTAAACCGGATACTGGTGCCCATGCAGAACGAAGCGGCATTTCTGGTGATGGAAGGCGCAAACCCGGAGGATGTGGACCGGGCAATGAAATTGGCAGCAAATTTCCCGATGGGACCTCTGGAATTGACAGATTTTGTCGGGGTCGACGTGATGTATCGCACAATGCTGACCTTGTATGAAAATTTTCATGACAGCAAATATCGTCCATGCCCGCTGCTGGCAAATATGGTGGCGGCCGGACGATTGGGTCGCAAGACCGGGCACGGCTTTTACGAGTATGAGAAATAAAGGGCACCGGGAAAGATGATAAACATTAGGAGGAACTGAATATGGATCGGAAAATCGTAATAGTAGGCGGGTGCCGCACCGCGGTGGGAGAATTTTTGGGCGGTTTGTCTACTGTGAACCAGATCGATCTCGGCGCCATAGTGGTGCGGGAAGCCGTCAGGCGCGCCGCTCTCGCTCCGGAAAAAGTGGATGAAGTCATCGTTGGGAATGTCGGTCAAATTGCAGAGAGCGGGTTTATTGCGCGTGCTGTCATGTTGAAGGCCGGGCTTCCCCGTGAGACAACCGCATACAGCGTCAATCGTCAGTGTGGCAGCGGCATGCAGGCCATCGTGGACGGTGCATTGGAAATCCTGACAGGAAACGCTGAGATCGTAGTGGCATGCGGGACGGAAAATATGTCCCAGGCTCCTTATTACATAAAAAATGCCCGTACAGGGCTGCGGATGGGACATCAGCAGTTGGAAGACGGCCTAACCGATCTGTTGACCTGGCCGCTTGGCCCTTATCACAACGGCATGACGGCGGAAGCGGTAGCGGAACGGTATCACGTCAGCCGGGAGGAACAGGATCAATTCGCGCTTGAAAGTCAGCACAGAATGATTGCCGCGCAAGATGCGGGAAAGTTCAAAGAAGAAATCTTTCCTGTGCAGGTAAAACTGAAAAAGGAGACGGTCACGGTTGACACGGACGAGCACCCCCGCCGCGGCCTGACAATGGAAAAGCTGGCGAAATTGCGCCCGGCTTTTAAAGAAGGCGGTTCCGTGACCGCCGCGAATTCTTCCGGGATCAATGATGGGGCGGCTGCGCTGGTTCTGATGACGGAAGAAAAAGCCCGGGAACTGGGCTGCAAACCCCTGATGGAGTTCATGGGGTACGCAGTGGCAGGATTTGAAGCGGAACTGATGGGCTACAGCCCGTATTTTTCCACTAAAAAGCTGCTGGATAAGATGCATATGACGGTTCACGACCTCGATCTGGTGGAGCTGAATGAAGCATTTGCTTCGCAGTCAGTGGCGGTAATCCGTGACTTGAAACTGGACGGCGGAAAAGTCAATGTCAACGGAGGCGCTATTGCCATGGGGCACCCGGTGGGCGCAACTGGCTGTATTCTGCCGGTAAAGATGATGCATGAAATGAAACGAAGCAATGCGCAGATTGGCCTGATCGCCATGTGCATCGGCGGCGGGCAGGGAATTTCTGCGCTGTTTAAAAACAGGCAGTAACCAAAATATCATTAAAAAATAAAACAGCCTGCATGCAGGCAAAAGGAGGAAACTATAATGAAAAGAATGAAAACAGTGGCGATTCTGACTGCCGGGCTTCTTTGCATTGCCAGCCTTTCCGGATGCGGCGGTTCCCAGGCGGCGACAAGTGAATCTCAGACGGTCGACAATTCAAAAAGTGATGTATCCAGTACTTCTGAGGCTACGTCTTCTTCCGCGGCCTCAGGGGGTACAGCGGGCGGAACCGTAAAAATCGCCTGCATGGCTCCCCTTTCAGGCGCAAATGCAGACGGCGGGCAGCAGGACCTTGACGCGATCAAACTGGCGGTACAGGACATCAATAATGCCGGAGGTATTCAGTCGCTGGGTGGTGCAAAGATTGAACTGGTCGTTGCGGATGTGACCTCCGACGCGACACAGTGTACACAGATTGCAGAACGTACCATTTCATCCAATGATCTGTCTGGTATTGTCGGCACAAGTATTTCCGGGCTTACCATTCCGATTCTACCAATCATTGAGAAATACGGAATTCCAACCATTACCAATTCCATCAATGATCAGATCACGGAGCAGGGGTACGAATATATCTTTGAAACCGTGCCAAAGGGAAGCCATTTTGGGCAACAGCAGGTTGCATTTATTCAGTATTTGCAGGAACAGGGATATCCCGCAAATAAAGTGGCAATCATTTATGAAAACTCTTCCTACGGGCAGTCCACCGCGGCCGGCTCTCTGGAAATTGCACAGAGTGCCGGGCTCGACGTAGTAATGAACGAGTCATTCCCGCCGAATTTTTCGGATGCATCTTCTCTGGTTACTTCTCTAAAAAATTCGGGCGCTGAAATCGTCATGCCGGTCGCGTATTCGCAGGATGCAAAGTTGATTGTCAACACAATGAACGCCATGGATTGCCATCCTCTGATTATCGGAGGCGGTGCAGGTTTTTTGTGGCCGGTACTCGGCGAAGAAATGGGCGATTCTGTAAATGGATTGATTTCCGTCGGCTCATGGAACTGGGACTCCAAAAATATTTCTGAAAATCCGGCGCTTCTGAAGGTAACCGAAGATTTTGAACAATTATATGGCTATTTTATGACAGAGCACTCAGGCCCCTCTTACGTCGCCACATGGATTCTTAAGGAAGGCTTGGAGAAAGCGGCAAGCACCGACCCAAAAGCGGTTCGTGACGCGATTGCCAGCCTCAGTTTTACCGAGGGACCTGTTTCCATGATGCAGCCCGGTATGGTGGAATGGGATGAGACTGGGTGGAATAAGGACGTTACGCCGGTCATGATCCAGTGGCAGGATGGAAAGCCCCGTACAATTTTTCCCACGGAATTTTCCGTGACCAAGATCCAAATGCCTAACAAATGACTGCTAACTGCATGTTAAACGGACCGCAGGACCATGCAAACCCTGCGGTCCGTCATTAAATTTGGAGGTGAGCTTTTGCTTTTCGGACAAACATTTGTTAACGGGTTACTTATGGGTGGAGTCTATGCATTGATTGCGGTCGGGCTTACCATGATTTTCGGCGTTATGAATATCGTTAATTTCGCGCAGGGAGAATTTATGATGCTGGGCATGTATTGTACTTGGGCGTTTGCGCAATGTTTCCACTCCAATAATCCCTATCTCCTGATCATACCGGTTATGGCTGCTACGTTTTTAATTGGGATGTTGCTTTATCGTCTTTTTGTCCATCCGGTAATCGGACAGGGGGATACCGCATATATTCTGCTCACAGTTGGACTTTCCTATTTTTTGCAAAATATTGCACAGGTTATCTGGGGTGCGGATCCGCGGTCGATTGACACACCGCTAAAAAGTGCATCCATTTCTCTGGGCTTGCTTTCTATCATTGTGCCGAGGCTTATCGCATTCCTGTTGGCAGTACTGTTTATGCTTCTATTTGGGCTGTTCCTATCTAAAACGGATATGGGACGCGCCATGCGTGCCACCAGCGAAAATGCTACGGTTGCACAAATTCTCGGCGTTAACACCAGAGTGATGTTTCTGGTCGCATTTGGGCTTGGAACCGCACTTTCCGCCGTCGCCGGTTGCATTATTTCCCCGATGTATTCCATTTACCCCCGTGTAGGACAGGTGTTTGCAACTACTATTTTTGCCTGTGTCATTATCGGAGGGCTCGGCGATATCAAAGGTGCCTTTGTTGGTGGAATCCTGATCGGTCTGGTGGAAGCGTTCGCATCCAGTTATCTGGCGCTGAACCTCGCACCGACCTGCGTATTTGCCGTTATGCTCTTATTTATGCTGTTGAAACCGGATGGGCTATTTGGTAAGGGGGCAAGGGTAGGATGACCAAACTGTTCAAGTGCAACTATTCGCTTCTTGTCATTGTGGTGCTTTGTCTGATGCTTCCGGCTGTCGTTAAAAACCAATATCTTTTAAGTGTGATCAATCAAATCCTGATTTTTGCCGCCATGGGGAGCGCATGGAATATCATCGGCGGTTTTGGCATGCAGATTTCCTGGGCACATTCCGCATTCTTTGCAATTGGCGCTTACACATCTATGCTTGCGTTCCACAACGCGGGGGTATCTCCATGGTTCAGCCTGTTTTTGGGAATGGTGTTTGCAGCGGTAACCGCCATCGTCATGGGCGTGCCCTCTTTTCAACTGCGCGGCAATTTCTTTTCGCTGGCGACGCTGGCGTGCGGCCAGATTGTACGGGAACTGCTGGTCTATTTCGATAAGCTGACTGGAGGTAACAACGGGTTGATCATCCCGCGCAAAGTGAAAGGGTTCGCGTTTGTCCGTTGGACCAGTGAAGTTCCTTATTTTTATTTGTTTTTTATTTTACTGGTATTAATTTTGCTGATTACATGGGGCGTCGAAAGGAGCCGACTGGGTTACTACCTGAAAGCGATCCGTGAAGATCAGGATGCGGCCGAGTCGCTTGGCATCCGTTCTGCACGAATAAAAATCATCGCGTTTATACTTTCCGCAATGCTGATGGCGGTAATCGGCTCTTTCTATGCATTCAAAATGGCCTATATTGATCCGACAATGGTGGGGTCGTTCGATCTTGCTATGAAAATCGGCGTGATTGCCATTGTGGGCGGAATTGGAACACTGTGGGGTCCGGTGATTGGAGCGATGCTGATCGTTCCGCTTATGGAAGTCTGCAACGCAGTACTTCCTCCCGAAATGGGCGGCATGAGTCTGGCTATCTACGGCTTGATTCTGGTGCTGATCGTAATCTTCCGACCGGCCGGTATT
>JAEXAZ010000209.1 GCA_023394255.1 Bacillota bacterium
GTCGAGTGCAACCCGCTGCACGGCCCCCGTGTTGCGGAAATCATTCAGAAGCTGGAAAAAGGCGAATCCGTAGAGAAGATCCAGTATGTCGATGAAAAGGTTTACGACCAGACCAATGCGGAAAAAGAACTGCCCAACCGCCTGTATTAATCGGGAATGGAAACCGGCAGAATCATAACCAAATAGCAAACGGCAGGTATGAACCAGGGAACCATCCGTATGGTTCTCCGGCATACCTGCCGTTTTACAAATCATTTGCGGAAAAGGGGGAGCGCAGTGGGCAGTGCAATTTTGACCATGCGGAATATCAGCAAAAATTTTCCCGGCGTGAAAGCGCTCGATCAGGTGGATTTTACCCTGCGGGCAGGCGAAATCCACGCACTGATGGGGGAAAACGGCGCCGGGAAATCAACGCTTATTAAGGTGCTGACCGGTGTTGAGGAATTGGAGACGGGAGAAATCCGGGTGGATGGGATCCCACATCCCGTCGTCAACCGTTCGCCGCAGGAAGCGCAGGCCAACGGCATCAGTACGGTGTATCAGGAGGTCAACCTTTGCCCGAACCTTTCGGTTGCGGAAAATATTTTTATCGGGCGGGAACTCCGGAAACTGGGAGCAATTCATTGGAAAGAGATCAACCGCCGCGCCAAAACCGTTATGGAAAACCTGAACATCCACATCGATGTAACCAAGGCGCTGGAAAACTATTCGGTCGCAATCCAGCAGATGGTCGCGATCGCGAGGGCGGTCGATATATCCGCCAAGGTTCTGATTCTCGATGAGCCGACCTCCAGCCTTGACGATCAGGAAGTCAAGAAGCTGTTCCGCGTCATGAATCAGCTGAAGGAACGCGGAATCGGTATCATTTTTGTTACGCACTTTCTGGAGCAGATGTATGAGATCAGCGACCGGGTCACCGTTCTGCGAAACGGAAGTCTCGTAGGGGAATATGAAGTGGAAAGCCTGCCCCGCATCCAGCTGGTCGCAAAGATGATGGGAAAAGAATTCGACGATTTGGCTTCCATCAAGAATGAAAGCGGTTCCCAGAAAGACCATTCCGGTGAACAACCGGTCATCAGCGCAAAAGGGCTCGGACATACGGGCACCATCAAACCGTTTGACCTTGATATCTATCGGGGAGAGGTGATTGGCCTCACCGGTCTGCTGGGCTCCGGGCGCTCTGAATTGGCCAGAACGATTTACGGGGCGGATAAAGCAGACAGCGGTATACTGCGCGTTAAAGGAAAAAAGGTACAGATTCACGCGCCGATTGATGCCATGAAGGCGGGCATGGGATTTTTGCCGGAAAACCGCAAGGAAGAGGGCGTGATTGCCGATCTTTCCGTCCGCGAGAATATCCTCATTGCGTTGCAGGCCAAACGGGGGATATTCCGTCTGCTGACGCAGCGTGAACAGGAGAAAATTACCGACGAATATATCAAGATGCTGCAAATCAAGACTGCCGGCAGGGAAACTCCGGTGAGACAGCTGTCCGGCGGCAACCAGCAGAAAGTGATTCTCGGCAGATGGCTGCTGACACATCCGGATTTTCTGATTCTGGATGAGCCGACAAGGGGGATTGACGTCGGTACCAAGACCGAGATTCAGAAGCTGGTGCTCAAGCTGGCCGAAGAAGGAATGACCATCATGTTTATTTCGTCGGAGATCGAGGAGATGCTGCGAACGGTGAGCAGGATGGGCGTTTTGCGCGACGGCGCGAAGGTTGGCGAACTGGAGGAAATCCAGCTGACACAGACAGAAGTGATGGCGGCAATTGCGGGAGGTGGAAACGGTGAATAAAGTAAACGCATACTGGCAGAAACTCAGAAAGCAGCCTCTGTTTTTACCGATCCTTTGTCTGTGTTTGGTGCTGCTGTTCAATGTGATCAAGACACCGGCGTTCTTTAATATCTCAATACAGAATGGCGTTTTCTATGGCTATATCATCGACATTATCAACCGTTCCAGCGAGCTGGTCATTATGGCCGTGGGCATGACGCTGGTGGCGGCGTCTTCCGGCGGTGCGGATATTTCCGTGGGGGCTGTCAGCGCGGTGGCGGGAGGCATGTGCATCTTCGCGCTGGGCTCGGACAGCGTCTACCATATCCCTTATTTGGCGGGCTTCCTGCTCGCAATGCTGACCGGTATCGCCTGCGGTGCGTGGAATGGATTCCTGGTCGCGAAAATGAAAATCCAGCCGATGGTTGCGACGCTGATCCTGTTTACCGCGGGACGCGGCATCGCCCAGCTCCTGACAGAGGGCCAGATTCTGTATGTGCGCGTGGAAAGCTATAAACGGCTGGGCGCGTTTCTGCCGGGAGTACCGCTGCCCACGCCGGTGTTTGTGGCGGCAATTGTAGTGATCCTCACAATGCTGATGCTCCGGTATACCGCGCTCGGGCTTTATATCGAGGCCGTCGGCATCAACCGGAAGGCCGGCCGGCTGGTGGGGCTGAATTCCTCCCTGATTATTTTCCTGACCTATACCTTCAGTGGGCTCTGCTCCGGAATCGCCGGTATGATCATCACATCCCGCGTGTATTCCATCGACGCCAACAATGCGGGGCTGAACATGGAACTGGATGCCATCCTTGCGGTTGCATTGGGCGGCAACAGCCTCGGCGGCGGGAAATTCTCCCTGGCGGGCAGTGTCATCGGCGCAATTACCATTCAGGCTTTGACCACTTCGCTTTACGCGATGAAGGTGACGGCGGACCAGCTGCCGATTTACAAAGCAATCGTGGTAGTCATCATCGTATCGCTGCAATCCCCGGAACTGAAGAAGATGATAACCGGCTTGAGGAACAGGCTGGCGCTGAGGGAGAGGGTGGCATGATGATTCAAAAGCTGAAGAATAAAATAACCGGGAACAGCTTTCTGCTGATGATTACGATTCTGCTGTTTGCGGCGATGTACACAGCGGGCGTATTCATATTTGCGGATAAGAACTTTGGGAAGATGCAGGTATTTCTGAACCTGTTCATCAGCAATGCCGGATTAATTGTTGCAGCCGTGGGCATGACCATGGTGCTGATTACAGGCGGCATCGATATCTCGATCGGATCGGTAATCGGCATGACCTGCATGCTGCTGGCATGGATGATGGAGAAGAAAGGCATCGGCGCGGTGCCGGCAATTGCAATCGTATTGCTGGTGGGAATTGTGTTCGGTTTTGCGCAGGGATTTCTGGTGGCTTACCTGAAGATCCAGCCGTTTATCGTCACGCTGGCGGGCATGTTTTTCGCGCGCGGCATGACCGCCATTATCAGTTCGGAAATGATCAGCATTCAGAACCCGACTTTTCTTGCAATGGCGAACGCAAAGCTCTATCTGCCGTTTGGCGGCGCGGTCAATAAAAAGGGAATCATGATCTATCCCTATATTTATCCCAGCGTAATCATTGCCCTGGTTGTGCTTGCCATCCTCTTCGTAGTGCTGAAATATACCAAGCTGGGACGCGCAATCTATGCGGTAGGCGGTAATGAACAGTCGGCGCTGCTCATGGGGCTGAATGTGCGCAGAACAAAAATGAAGGTCTATGTATTCAACGGGTTCCTTGCGGCTCTGGCCGGATTTGTCTTTGCCCTCAATTCCTGCGGCGGATTTGTCGAACAGGCCCGCGGATTTGAAATGGAGGCAATCGCCTCGGCCGTTATCGGCGGAACGCTGCTGACCGGCGGAGTCGGGAATGTCATTGGGAGCTTGTTCGGGGTGCTGATTAAAGGAACGATTGAGACCTTTATTACCTTCCAGGGAACGCTGTCCTCCTGGTGGACCAAAATTGTGATCGCGTCTCTGCTTTGCTTTTTCATTGTGCTGCAAAGTATTTTTGCCGCGATCAAACTCAGGAGAGCCAAGTAACTGTACAAAAGACAGGGTGGCCGCTTCGGTTGGCCGCCCGGTCTGAACAGTTTAATTTTTATGCCGCATAATGTACGTACAACTTGATGAAAAGACAAACGAAAATGAAGATTCTCGTGCAAAATGCTCGAGAAAATAACAAATTGTACAGAGGTAAGCAGGGATTATTGGTCAGGTTTTTGGTAAAGATGTATTGACAACTTTCTTTCAATCCTGTATATTTAGAGCATAAAATATTTATAACCAATAAAAAAAGAGGATTTCATGTTCCTTTTTTGATCATTATGTTGGTAAAGCCTGCCGAAAGCAGACAAGTGAATAGTATAACTTTAAGAAGGAGAGAAAGAAATGAAAAGGTTGTTAGCAGTATTCGTATCCGCGGCAATGATGTTATCTCTGGCGGCTTGCGGTTCCTCCGCATCTCCCGCCGCGTCTTCCTCTGCGGCCCCTTCTGCCTCCGCGCCGGCATCCAGTGCCGCGGCGACGGAAAGTAACCCCGAGGCTTCCGGCGCCGGCAAAAAAATCGGCGTGGCAATGCCTACCCAGTCCTCCCAGAGATGGATTCAGGACGGAAGCAACATGAAGGAAAAGCTGGAGGCGCTTGGCTATGAAGTCGACCTGCAGTACGCAGAAGACGATGTCCAGATGCAGGTTTCCCAGTTGGAAAATATGATTACCAACGGCGCGAACTGCCTTGTTGTCGCCTCCATCGACTCAAGCGCGCTGGTGAACGTGCTTGCGCAGGCGAAAGCCGCGGGAATCCCGGTCGTGGCTTATGACCGTCTGCTGATGGACACAGACGCCGTTGATTATTACGCAACCTTCGATAACAAAGGGGTCGGCACCGCGATCGGCCAGTACATTGAGGAAAAAATGGGCCTGAAAGAAGGAAAAGGACCGTACAACATTGAATTCTTTGCAGGTTCTCCGGATGATAACAACGCACATATGCTGAACGCAGGGATGTTCGAAGTGCTCCAGCCGTATCTGGACAGCGGAAAATTGGTCTGCGTATCCGGTCAGACGGATTTTGACACCATCTGCACCCTCCGCTGGTCTCAGGAAACCGCTCAGCAGCGCATGGAAAACCTGCTCTCCGCGAACTACAGCACCGGCAGTGATGTTGACATCGTAGTCAGCCCGTTCGACGGCATTTCCTACGGTATTGCCGCCGCTCTCGAGGGCGCAGGCTATAAGGTCGGCGAGAAATGGCCGCTGATTACCGGTCAGGACGCGGAACTGATGGCCGCAAAAAATATCCTTTCGGGCAAACAGTCCCAGACGATCTTTAAAGACACCCGCGTGCTCGCTGAAAAATGTGTCACCATGGTGCAGGCGGTTCTGGAAGGTTCCGAGCCGGAAATCAACGACACCGAAACTTATAATAACAATGTCAAAGTGGTTCCGTCCTACCTGTGCACACCGGTTTCCGTCGATAAGGACAATCTCACCGAGATGCTTGTAGACACCGGCTACTACACTGCGGACCAGCTCAAAGGCTGAGCCTGAAAGAACAATTTCATCAACTCCTAAAGACTAAGGCGGCGGCATCAAAGCCGCCGCCTCATCGCTTACAGGATTCAATTCAGCAAAAAAGGAGGCTGCTTATGTCCGATATACTGCTGGAAATGCGGCATATTACCAAGGA
>JAEXAZ010000226.1 GCA_023394255.1 Bacillota bacterium
GGCTATATCCACGCAAAAGCCATCCCGGGAGCCGACGATGCCCTGATTCAGAGGCTTGGCCTGCTGGCTGACCGCATGAGCGTCAATATCGAGCTGCCGTCCCAGCAAAGCCTGTCCCTGTTGGCGCCCGACAAATCCAAAACGGACATCCTGCGCCCGATGGGCCTGATCACGCAAAAAATTGCCGAAAATACCACCGATATCGTGCGCTATCAGCATGCGCCCAAGTTTGCGCCGGCAGGGCAGAGCACACAGATGATTATCGGGGCGACTCCGGATACGGATTTCAAAATCCTCAACCTGACGCAGGCGCTATATAAAAAATATGGCCTGAAACGTGTCTTTTATTCTGCCTATATGCCCGTGCAGAGCGACTCTTTGCTGCCTGCCATTGATACAAAGCCGCCCCTGCTGCGGGAACACCGCCTGTATCAGGCAGACTGGCTGCTGCGCTTTTATGGCTTTGACGCCTCCGAACTGCTGGATGAACAGCATCAGAGCTTTAACCCGCTGGTCGACCCGAAATGCAACTGGGCGATCAACCACATGGAACAGTTTCCGGTGGAAGTGAACAAAGCGCCCTATGAAATGCTGCTGCGCGTGCCGGGGATCGGTGTAAAAAGCGCGCAGCGGATTTTGCAGGCAAGGCGGGCCGGCCCCATTTCTTTTGACGGGCTCAAACGCATCGGGGTGGTGCTCCGGCGCGCCCAGTATTTCCTGCTCTGCCAGGGGAAACTGGCGGAAGGGCTGCGCGTAACGCCAGAAAGCGTGTTGCGCGCGTTGATTTCCAAACAGGATTACGAAGCCGCCCTGCGCGCACAGGAACAGCCGCAGCAGCTTTCGCTGTTTGATCAGAACCCGACGAAGGAGGATCTTACGAAATGTCTGACCGGGCAAATCTAGTTTACATCTGCGACGGCAGTCTGGAAGGGATTCTGTGCTGCGTGTTTGAAAGTTATGTGCGCCGCGAGGTGCCTGTGGATATTCTGCCGGAGGGGGAACTGACACTGTTTCCGGTCCGGCAGATTATCTCCGATGAGGCGAAGGCCCTGCGGATACACCGTTCGTTGGAACGCATCTCCGCGGAGGTGCTCGAATGGACACAAACCGCCTATCTTTCCTGCGTGGAAGGCAGGGAACTGCTGATCTGCCGGTTCATCGCGCTTGCTTACCGGTACGGCGCGAAAGTCACCTTGATGCTGGCCGACCCGGTGGTAAGCGGGGTATTCAAGGCGGTGCGCGCGGTACGCAATGAAGCGCATCTGTTGACGGAATTTCTCCGGTTTTCCGATTTCGGCGGCGCGCTGGTTGCGGAAATTGAACCGAAAGCGCTGGTGCTGCCTTACCTTGGGAAACATTTTGCGGGGCGTTTCCCGGACGAGACTTTTTTCATCTTCGATCTGACGCATGGCCTCGCGCTGCTTTATCGCCCCTACGAGGCGTCGGTTCAGCCAATCGACGGGTTTGAACTGCCGCAGGCAAGCGGGGAGGAACGCGCGTTCCGCGGCCTGTGGAAGCGGTACTATGATACGATCGCTATTGAGGGCAGATATAATCCCCAATGCCGCATGACCCATATGCCCAAACATTTCTGGAAGCATATGACGGAGTTTTCCGATCAATTTTCGTTACCCGGGGAGACGCGGGAAAACCTTCTGCCCCCGTCTTCAGACCCGCAGAACCGTCTGCAAAACGAAAAAAATGAAATTTCGTGCAGATTCTTCCAATTTCCATAATTATTGACAGAAAAATTACACAATGTTTGTGCATCATTTGATCTTGAGTTTTCCGGTTCTGGTAACGATATATTAAGTAGAACGGTAAGACAGGCAGGTTAAAAGATAGAACTGTGCGTCTCCCGTTTTGACCAAGGCTTCGTGTCTGCCGCGTGATACGGCCGTAAACGCGGCGGGGCGAAATACAATGTTGGATGTCGGCGCAAGGATGTGCCGGACATAATAAAAACATGGAGGTATTATCATGGGAATGGTAGTAAGAAGTAACATTATGGCGCTCAACGCAAACAGGCAGTTGGGCATGAACAACAATCAGGTTTCCAAATCTCTTGAAAAGCTGTCTTCCGGCTTCAAGATCAACCGCGCCGGCGACGACGCTTCCGGTCTGGCGATCTCCGAAAAGATGAAAGCCCAGATCAAAGGCCTCGAGACCGCTTCCGCAAACTCCCAGGACGGCATCAGCCTCGTTCAGACCGCTGAAGGCGCGCTGACCGAAGTGCACAGCATGCTGAACCGCATGATCGAGTTGGCAACCAAATCCGCGAATGGTACGATTCAGGATGATGTTGACCGTGACGCGATCCAGAGTGAAGTTGACGCACTGAACGCTGAAATCGACAGAATCTCTGAATCCACCAACTTCAATGGTATCAATCTGCTGGACGGCTCAATGGCTGGCGGCAAAGATGGTGTGGTTGTAACTACTCTTGCAAATGCTACGGCTAAAACTGGTGCGCTGAATTATACGGTTTCTGGTAAAGCGGGAACAGTGGTCACTTTTGATGTTGGCGCTGGTTCTGGTGGTGATTCTTTAAGTGTTTCCAGAGATTCAACAGGCGAAATTACTGTTACAATTGCCGGTGCTGGTGCTACGTCCAAATTTACACAAGCGGATTTGGATAAAGCAATGGAGGATGCAGGTATTAAAGATGTAAAGATTCAGTTGGATTCAGACATTACTTTTACCGATGAATCCGTAGCAACAGCAGACGTTAGCACTGGCATTGCAGCTAAAGCTGCGAAAGCTACTAATACAGCAGGCGGCGTCACCATGACAGCCAACGGTGCCGGTTCCAACACACATTCTCTTACAATTGCTGGTGCAGCTGCGGCTGGCACTACTGATATTGCAAGTGGAAATGTCACCTTAAATCTTGCAAATGGTACTGATTATACTGCATCTGACATCAACAAGCTCTTAAAAGATGTTGGGGCAGATTTCTCAGTCAGCTTTGATGGCACAAAATCTGGAACTGACTTGGCAACTGCTTTCACGGGCGGAGTTGCTCTTGCTGGTGGTGCTGGTGTTGAAGGTGTTGGCGGTCTGGATCTCCAGATCGGCGATTCTGCTGATTCCTTTAACTCTGTGCAGGTTAAGGTTGAGGACATGAGCTCCGCTTCTCTGGGTGTGTCTTCTCTGGATGTCAGCACAGCTGACGGCGCGAAATCCGCGATCGAGACCATTAAGGCTGCGATCAACAAGGTTTCCACCAACCGCGCAGACCTCGGTGCTGTTCAGAACCGTCTGGAATATACCATCAACAACCTCGACGTTTCGGCCGAGAACCTGACCTCCGCAAACAGCCGTATCCGCGATACCGATATGGCAAAAGAAATGATGAACTACACCAAGATGAACGTTCTGACCCAGGCCGCTCAGGCGATGCTGGCTCAGGCGAATCAGCAGCCGCAGTCCATCCTGCAACTGCTCCAGTAATCCGGTTTTTCATCAGATTATCCGCAAATTAAACCAAAAACGCCGCCCGGTTTTCGGGCGGCGTTTTTTCCAATTACAAGCAGGCCATGCAACCCCACATAACAAATTTGATTTTGAACACACTAAGAAAAAATCAAACTGACTTTTGGAGGTTTTGCCATGAGAGCTTCTGCTGCTCGTGTTCTGGCCTGTATAATAGCGTTGTCTGTTCTGCTGCCGTTTTCTTCCTGCAAACGCACAAACCCGGATAATCCGTCCGCAAGCGGCTATTACGACGAATCCGGCTCCTATCAGATTTCAGTCCCCGATAGAAAGCCCCAGCTTGCCGAACTGGAAGCGAAGAATTCGGATGCGGTTGCCTGGCTGCATATCCCCGATACGGATATCGACGAAGGCGTCGTACAGGCGGGCGATAACGAGTATTACCTGCGTAAAAATGTTTACGGGGATTATGCCTATGAGGGCTGCTTTTTTTTGGACTATGAATGCCTGCCGATGGAAAATGGGCTTTTTTCCCGGAATTCCATTATTTACGGCCATAATCTCGGCAGCCCGATGGGTGTTAAGGACGACCCTAACGGCGCAAAATTTGCCCAGCTTCTCAAGTTCGCAAACGAAGAGTTTGCGAAAAAAACGCCTTACATTTTTATCACAACCGAAAAAAACGCATATGCTTTTGAAATCTTTGCCGCTTTTTACTGCGAAGCGGAGACGGTTCCGGTCCCGTATCATTATGCGGACTATTCCGACGACGAATTCTCGCAGTTGATGCATGATGTGCAGGACCGCTCGGAATATATCTATCAGGCACAGCCGGGAAACGGGGATAACATACTCACGCTGTCCACCTGCACCTATAAATTTGGCACCTACTCGCAGAACCCGAACCAGCGCTTTGTGGTGATGGGGCGTCTGATGCGGGAAGGGGACATTTATCAGGAAAGCGCGCAGTTTGAAAAGAATCCGAATCCGAAACCGCCCAATTTTTAATCGTTGATTATTTTTCTGGATTAATCTGGCAGGTTGTGCTATAATAGCCGCAGAACAAACAGCAAAGCTGTTTGTGGCCGCGCTCTGCGCGGTCAGCGACGCGAATGCGCCGCGCTGCGTATGCGTATAGGATCATATGCGCAGAATATCCGGAAAGAAGGAAGACTATGTTTGCGTATAATCACGAAACAGCGGCGACCCCTTGTGAGCCGGGCGTCACCCGAAAAATTTTATGTTACAGCGACCAGCAGATGATGACAGAGGTATGCTTTGAAAAGGGCGCGCAGGGAAACGCGCACAAGCATCCGCATGAGCAGATCACTTATGTGGCGGCCGGCCGATTTGAATTCACCATCGGGGACCAGGTTCAGGTGGTTTCACAGCGCGACGGCGTTTATATCCCGCCAAATGTGATGCACGGGGTAAAAGCGCTGGAGGCGGGTACACTGGTTGACGTCTTTACGCCAAAGCGCGACGACTTTTTAAAATAAATAAAAAAGCCACATAAAATGTGGCTTTTTTAGTGGAGCGGGTTACGAGGTTCGAACTCGCTACCTCCACCTTGGCAAGGTGGCGCTCTACCAAATGAGCTAAACCCGCAATGTGGTGCCTTCGGTCGGAATCGAACCAACGACACGAGGATTTTCAGTCCTCTGCTCTACCGACTGAGCTACAAAGGCAAAAACCCTTCAGAGAAAAAATGGCGACCTGGATGGGGCTCGAACCCACGACCTCTAGCGTGACAGGCTAGCGTTCTAACCAACTGAACTACCAGGCCAATTTTTAATGGTGGGAACTACAGGGCTCGAACCTGTGACCCTCTGCTTGTAAGGCAGATGCTCTCCCAGCTGAGCTAAGCTCCCGGTTTCGACGGAGACGTTGTCTCACAAGCGACGAATGTTATTATACAGGATTCATTTGGAATTGTCAACACTTTCCCTCAAAGAAAATGATAATTTTTGCTTTTTTGCAGATACTAGCACTGCGGGGCGAAATACCCAAGTAATTGAAGGGAAGTGACTGATTTGCTGGAAAAAAACAGCTTGATTCATCCCGGCCGCAAAAAACTGAGACGTCAGCGAAAAGCTGATACGGCAGTAGACCCGCACGCAGAAATGACGAATGCGTTCATTAATCAGGCAATCACTTCAACGGAAGGCTACCACAACGACTTTCCCAGAACTGAGGCGGGGGTAGTGATTCCTTCAACAGACTGGATGCGGGAAAAGAACAATTGAATGCAGACTGCCTGGAAAAACGGTTTCTGAAAAGAAACCGTTTTTTTACGTTGAAGTATTTTGGCTTTCATGAAGAGATTTCTTCTTTTTTATATACCGCTCCGCGGTAATCCAGATGATCACAGGAATAATAACCTGAAACGGAATGGCATAGATGCTGTAGTATTTCAGGAAGTTAAACATTTCAAGTGTGTTTCTATAGAGGATGATGCATAAAGACATGGTCAATAACCCCATCGGCGAAACCATATGCTTAAACTTATCAATCTGAAACAGGCTGGAAATGCCTTTCGCGGCGCAGACCAGTGAAACAGTGATCTTCGTAATGCCTGCCAATACCAAATTGACAGAAATCGATCCTTCAATCCGCGACAGGAAATCGCCGATATGGATCGTTCTGGCCATACTAAAAGATGGAAAATAGCCGCTGCCAGACATAGGCGCGCCGAGCGTCACAATATTTCTGAGGATTACTAAGAGCATAATGAAAGCGCTTGCAACAATTGCAAATACATAAATTTTGTAGCTGCTTTTCCCCTTTTCGATGGTATTGCCGATAGATAAAAACACAACTAATTCCGCAAACGGGAATGTAAAAATCTGTCCTGCGCCGATGATGACCTGTTT
>JAEXAZ010000115.1 GCA_023394255.1 Bacillota bacterium
GGTTTCCAAGGGCGCTGTACTGGTTACCCTTTCCGACCCGCAGAATGCCTACGCCGTGGTCACCATTGATCAGGAGGACATTGCCGACGTGCAGCTGGGCAACACCGCGAATGTCATCTTCAGCGCCTATGAAGACATTAAATTTACCGGCATAATCGATTCCATCTCCATTACGCCCGCGCGCTCCGGCTCTTCGACCGTCAGCTACACCGTCAATGTGAAGCTGGACGGCGATGCTTCTCAAATCTATGAGGGGATGACCTGTGAAATCACCTTCATCACAAAAGAAGTAAAGGACGTGCTCTATGTTTCCAATAAGGCGATCATCAGCGACGGCGGCAAAGAATCTGTCAAGGTGAAGGGTACGGACGGCGCGGTCGGGCAGGTGGAAGTAACCACAGGATTTTCGGACGGGCGCAACGTGGAAATCAAGTCCGGCCTTTCGGAAGGGGACACCGCGCTGATTGAGAGCCAGGTGCAGACCAGATGAGACTGACGGAACTGCTGCATTTGGTCTGGCTGAATATCACGGAAAACAAATTTAAGGTCATTTTAACCTCTCTCGGCATTATTGTCGGGGCCGCGACCATCGTGATGGTCATTGCGATCGGACGCGGCGGTCAGGCGGACGTGGAAGACCAGTTCAAAAACCTTTCCGCCGGTGCGATCGATGTTGTATATGCCGGGCAAATCAATATGGACAATATGATGACAGGGCCCGGAATGGGAAGCGCCCGCGCCTGGGGCAGCCGTTCGGGCGGCGGACGGGTATCGGGCGGGGGACGTTCTTCCGGAGGACAGATGGGCGGTATGGGGGGTACAGCCGCTTTGCGAAAGACGGTCACGCTGGATGAGGAGGATGTGGAGGACATTCTGCTGTTTGTTCCGGATGTGGAGGCCGCTTCCATTTCCGCCTCCACGAAAACCGGCGTGACAGGCGGAAACCTTGAAGAGGAGACGCAGTATACGGTAGCGGGTGTAAAACCGGCATATCAGGATATGAGCAATCTGACCATGGCAATTGGAGACTTCATCACAGAGGATAACGATGGGAACGAGGAAAAAGTCTGCATCTTAGGATACAGTCTGGCATTGGAAATTTTCGATACGATTATGGATGCCTATGACAGCACGGTTTACATCGACGGCAGATCGTTCACTGTAAACGGGGTTCTTTCCCAGATGGGCTCGATGGCGTCGGGAATCAGCCCCGACACGGCGATTTTTGTGCCTTACTCCACCGCGAAAAAATATGTGATGGGAAGCAGTATCAGCCCCCAGATCACCGTGATCGCCGGCGATGTCAACAAGGTGCCGGAGGTTTCGGAAAACATCGAGACTGTTTTAACTTCCAGCTACACGGGTTCAAACTTTACCATTACCGACGCCGGCAGCAAAATGGAAGCCGCCACACAGTCGGCGAAAACGCTCTCGATGCTGCTGATCGCGGTTGCCTCCATTGTGTTTATCGTAGGGGGAATCGGCATCATGAATGTGCTGTTTGTATCGGTGCAGGAACGCACCCGGGAGATCGGGATTTTGAAGGCGCTTGGCAGTTCCAGGCATGACATCCTGCTCGAATTTTTGTTGGAGGCCAATATGATCAGCACCTTCGGCGGCGTGGCCGGCATCGGGCTCAGCTTCGGACTGCTGCCGCTTGTGCGGCAGTTCGGCATGCGTGTGGAGCCGTCGATGCAGGGCTGGGTAATGGCCCTGGTGTTTGCCATCCTGACAGGGACGGTATTCGGATTTTATCCGGCCATGAAAGCTTCCAAACTGATTCCAATTGAAGCGCTGAACGCGGAGTGATGCATATGAAGAAAAGATGGCTGGCAGCGGTTTTCGCAGTGTTGATGATTTTTTCCGGCTGCGCTTCTGTTGAAGGTGCCAAAACGGCTGTGTTAAGCTGGCTGGGGAAAGAGCAGCAGCCAGTCCGGCAGGAAACGGCGCTTGCGGAGGGGCAATATCAGATATCCGGGAAAATCAGGGAAATCCGGGGGAATGAGATGACGCTCGAACTGGGTGAGCTTGAGGGCGCCGGCAGGCAGAACTTCAGCCGGCAGAGGACAGAGGAAAACAGCGGGCGGAGCGGTTCCTCCCGGAGGCAGTCATCCGGAGAATCCGCCGTACCGTTTTCCGGGGAACGGGGAGGGCCGCCCTCAGATGTGCAAAACGGCGCCCCTTCGGAAACACAGGGCGGTTCGCGTTCGGAAACCCGGAGCGGCCCGCGTTCCGGGAGCGGCGGGAGCGGTTCTTCCGCCCGCCGGAGCGGCGCAAACGGCAGCGGGCAGCAGCCCCTTACGGCAACGTTCCGAAAATCCGGGGAGACAAAGACCTGTCTGATACCGGTAAAAACACCGGTTTATGCGGCCGGGAACACGAACACAAAACTGAGCTTTTCACAGTTGGAGGTCGGCGCAATCATTACGGCCACCCTTCAGAAAAGCGATTCCGGGGACGATTACTTTATTTCCATACAGGTGGTGGGCTGATGTCTGAAACAAGTGAAACTATGATTGAGATGCGCGGCATCTGTAAAGGCTATTATATGGGCGGCACGCGGCTGGAGGTGCTGAAAAATATCGATTTGACCGTCAAACGCGGACAGTTTGTAGCGGTTCTGGGGCCGTCGGGCTCCGGGAAATCGACGCTGATGAATCTCATCGGATGCATGGACCGGGCGGATCAAGGGGAATATATGCTGGACGGAAGTCCCGTCCATACCTATAAGGATGGTGAACTGACGGTAATCCGCAACCGGAAAATCGGGTTTGTGTTTCAGAAATACCACCTGATCCCCAAGTATACGGTACTGCAGAATGTGATCATGCCGCTTTTGCTGCGGGGCATGAGCCACCGTCAGGCTGCGGAGGCCTGTGCCGAAACGATCTCCATGCTGGGACTGTCCGACCGCCTGACGCACCGGCCGAACGAACTTTCCGGCGGACAGCAGCAGCGGGTCGCGATCGCCAGGGCCCTGGTCGGGCATCCTGCCATCCTGCTTGCCGACGAGCCTACCGGCGCGCTTGATTCCGCGACAGGGCTGGAAGTGCTTGAACTTTTCGGAAAACTCAACGAAATGGGCAACACGATTATTATGATCACCCACGACCTGTCGGTGGCCGCACATGCGAAGCGGACCGTTAAAATTGTTGACGGGGAATTGTTTGAATAAGAATCCGCATAAGAAATGCGAAGCGGCAGCCTTTTGAGCTGCCGCTTCGCATTTCGTCGGGAAATACATCTGGACTTTTCGACGAAAATCGAATATGATAATAAAAGTGTCTTTCGGAGGAGGATTTTTTCTGGATTCTCCCCCGTTACAACCGTTTTGAACAGCCGGGCGCATTCGGCCCGACGTTCAGAGAAGTAATAGAGGTGTGTTGTGTGTCAAATGAAAAAAATTTGAATGAGCCGTCATCGGCCGGAAAGTTCGGCAGCAAGCTGGGGTTTATCATGGCTTCGGTCGGCTCTGCCATCGGTATGGGAAATATCTGGATGTTTCCTTACCGCACAGGACAATACGGCGGGGCGGCTTTTCTGGTTCCGTATTTTCTGTTTGTCGCCCTGTTCGGCTGGGTCGGCCTTTCCGGGGAGTTTGCGCTTGGGCGGCTGACGGGGACAGGCCCAGTCGGGTCTTACGATTATGCCATGAAATCGCGCGGCAAAAAAGGCGGCAAATTCCTGGGCGCGATTCCGCTGTTCGGCTCTTTGGGCATCGCGATCGGATATTCCATCGTGGTGGGATGGGTGCTCCGTTCTCTGGCGGGCTCTGTCACAGGTGCAATTTTTCAGGGGGAATCCGCCGATTTTTTTGCGGAAATGACAGGACCGTTCGGAAGTGTGCCGTGGCACTTTGCGGTAGTAGCGCTGACCGTTCTGATTCTTGCGGGCGGGATTGTCGGCGGAATTGAAAAAATCAATAAAATCATGATGCCGGCCTTTTTCATCCTGTTTTTGATTATCGCAGTGCGCGTTGCGTTTTTGCCGGGTACAGGCACCGGCTATGCCTACCTGCTGGTTCCCGAATGGAATCAGCTTTTACGGCCTCAAACCTGGATTATGGCTATGGGACAGGCTTTCTTTTCCCTGTCCATCACAGGTTCGGGTATGATCATCTACGGCAGCTATCTTTCCAAAAAAGAAGACATTGTGCATTCTTCCATCCTTACAGCCGTTCTGGATACGTCCGCGGCGCTGGTGGCCGGGTTTGCCGTGATTCCCGCTGTGTTTGCTTTCGGGATGGACCCTCAGGCGGGGCCTCCGCTCATTTTTATCATCCTGCCGAAGGTGTTTTCGCAAATGCCTTTAGGCCGCATGTTCGCCATCCTGTTCTTTGTTTCGGTGCTGTTTGCGGGCGTGACGTCCCTGGTAAATATGTTTGAGGTCTGCACGGAGGCGGCTCAAAAGCATCTGCGCCTGGGGCGCATACCGGCGCTGCTGCTGGTGGGAACGGTAGTTTTCGCCGCGGGGGCCTTGATCGAGTATGAACCGTATATGGGCCGCTGGATGGACTTTATCACGATCTATGTGGTGCCGGTGGGCGCCGTATTGGGTGCCGTCATGATTTACTGGGTGCTCGGGCTTCCGAAAATCCGGGCGGAACTTATGGCGGGGCGCCAGAGGCCGCTTGGCAGGGCATTTAGCTTTTTTGCCAAATACGTCTATGTCATTCTCGCCGCGTCCGTAGTGATCTTCAGCATTGCGTACGGCGGAATCGGTTAAATCAGTACGGCCTGTTCCGTTCAAACGCTGTACAATTTTTGACAACTGGTATATAATATTATTGGAACAAAAGTTGAATGAGGAGGGAAGCGGACATGACGGGAAAGACAGTCATCACGATTGGCAGAGAATTCGGCAGCGGTGGCAGGGAAATTGGGAAAAAGCTGGCAGAACGGCTGCAAATCGCATTTTATGACAAAGAATTGCTCGAAGTGGCGGCGAAGGAAAGCGGAATTTGCAGGGAACTGTTTGAAAGCAACGATGAGAAACCGGTCAGCAGCCTGCTGTATTCCCTTTCCGTGAATCCATATTCAGTCGGAACAATTCCAGGCACATCGGATCTTCTTCCGATTAATAACAAGCTGTTTCTTGCGCAGTTTGACGCAATCCGAAAGGTTGCGCAGCAGCATTCCTGCGTCATTGTGGGGCGCTGTGCGGATTATGCGCTGCGTGACGAGCCGGACTGTTACCACGTTTTTATCCACGCACCGCTTCAGGTACGTATTAAGCGCATTAAGGACCTCTATGAGCTGAGCTCGGGCGAGGCGAAAGATCTGATCCAGAAAACCGATAAAAAGCGCAGCGCTTATTATAACTCCTACGCAGACCACAAATGGGGCGAAATCGGCAATCATCATCTGGTAATCGACAGCAGCATGCTCGGAATGGACGGCTGCGTCGAACTGATTATGAAATTTCTGGAGCTTCAAAGCAAATACAGATTGGTATAAAATTGTTGGAGATATACAATGAGTTATATTATTGACCGGTTTGAGGGAGAGTTCGCGATTTGTGAAGACGAGACCGGCGCTATGCATAACATCAAAAAGGCGCTTCTCCCTGCGAGTGCGGCCGCGGGGGACTGCCTGGAGGAGATCAACGGCGCATATGTATTGGACCCTCAGGAAACTGCGCGCCGCCGTGAGGCAATCCGCGGCAAGCTGGAAGCCCTCTGGGAAGAATAGCGCGGCCCTGTAAAGGCAGAATAGAGTACAGAAAAAAGCCCGGCATACGCCGGGCTTTTTTCTATTGCTTTTTAAAGTAGCGCTTTTTAAGATACCAGGCGGCGGCAATCAGAGCTCCCACCGCAAGCACCAGCAGGGTGATCGTCGAATAGGTTCCGATATATCCGACGATCAATTCCCAGGAAGCACCCGCGACGACTCCCAGCCAGACCAAAATCGTGTTCCAAATCAGACTGCCGGCGGTGGTGAAGAGCAGGAAAAGTCCCATCCGCATGTTTGCCATACCAGCCGGAATGGAAATTAAGCTGCGTACAATCGGAACGCACCGGCAGAAAAAAACCGTACCGCTGCCATGCTTCTCAAACCATTTGCATGCCGAGGAAATATCCCCCTTTTTGAACCGGAGCAGCTTTCCAATCCAGCCGTCCAGCCACTGTTCCAATCGTTCAGGCGACAGGATGCGCCCCACACCGTAAAGAATCAGCGCACCGGCCAGGGAACCAAGGGTGGACGCAAAAATCACTCCCCAGACATGCATCTCAGAGTAGGTTGTCATAAACCCGCTGAACGTCAGAATGACCTCGGAAGGGATGGGCGGAAAAATATTTTCGACCGCAATCAACAGAAAAACCCCGATATAGCCAAACTGATTGATTGTTTCCAGAATCCATTCCTGCAAATAAAGCACTTCTTTCCTGTTGATACAGTAAACTTCCGCGGCATTCCCCTCTTATTTTACCAGATAAACCGCACAACATGCGGATTTTATTCGCAGCCGCAGAAAACCGGCATACCGGGGAATTTTTTGCGCAGCTCGCGGAGTTTTTCCGCGGGAACCGCTTCGCCGTCCCGCCGTCCGCAGCGCGGGCAGACTTCGTCGATGATCCCCGTATAGCCGCAAACCGGGTCGCGGTCAACGGGATGGTTTACGGAACCGTAGCCGACGCCCGTGTCTTTCATGCAGCGGATAACCGCTTCAAAAGCCTCCAGATTTTTGCTTGTATCGCCGTCCAGTTCCACATAGCTGATGTGGCCGGCATTGGTCAGCGCATGATAAGGAGCCTCCAGCCGGATTTTATCAAAAGCGCCGATCGGGAAGTAGACGGGGATATGGAACGAGTTGGTATAATAGTCCCGGTCGGTAACGCCCGGAATCGCGCCGTAAAGATCCCGGTCGATTCTGACAAACCGTCCGGAAAGCCCTTCCGCCGGGGTTGCGAGCAGGGTGAAGTTCAGCCCGTTTCTTTCCGATTCCTCATCCATGCGGCTGCGCATGTAGCTGATGATTTCAAGCCCGAGCTTCTGGCTTGCTTCGCTTTCGCCGTGATGCTTTCCGGTGAGCGCTTTGAGCGTCTCCGCCAAACCGATGAACCCCATGCTTAAAGTTCCGTGCTTCAGCAGTTCGCCCACACAGTCATCGGAGCCGAGATGCTCGGAATCAATCCAGACGCCCTGCCCCATCAGAAAGGGGTAATTGCGTCCCTTCTTGGAGCACTGAATTTTGAAACGGTGGAGCAGCTGGCGGGTGACAAGCTCCATCCGTTGATCCAGAAGCTCATAAAAACGCTTTAAGTCCCCTTTTGACTCAATGGCAATCCGCGGCAGGTTGACGGAAGTAAAGCTCAGATTCCCGCGCCCGCAGGTTACTTCACGTGACGGGTCGTAGTGGTTCCCCATCACGCGGGTGCGGCATCCCATGTAAGCAATTTCCGTATTATAATCGCCGGGCTTGTAATAAGTGAGATTGAACGGCGCGTCAATAAAGCTGAAATTCGGGAACAGACGCATGGCGGAAGTTTCCATCGCCAGCTTAAACAGATCGTAATTGGGGTCTCCCGGATTGTAGTTGACGCCCTCTTTTACTTTAAAAATCTGAACCGGGAAAATCGGGGTTTCCCCGTTCCCAAGACCAGCTTTGGTGGCAAGCAGCAGGTTGCGGATGACCATGCGGGCTTCAGGTGAGCAGTCGGTCCCATAGTTGACCGAAGAAAAAGGGACCTGCGCGCCCGCGCGGGAGTTCATGGTGTTCAGATTGTGAATAAATGCTTCCATTGCCTGATAGGTAGAGCGGTCCGTCTCCGCGAGGGCAAATTCCAGGGCACGGCGATGGGCGTCCGCGGCCTGCTCCCCGCCAATCGGCTGGAACCCGTTTTCGCGCTGGTGGGCAGGCAGCCAGTCTGCAAGCCGGGCCCCGTACTGCTTTGCGCTGCCGATAGACAGTTTTTCATCCACTCCGGCTTTTACAGCGGCCGCGAGCGCGGTGGCATCGGAGAGGGACATGTCCATCTTAAAGCGGAAATACTGTGCCAGAGCCTTGGAATACTCTTTTTCAAAGGTTTTCGCCACGCCGGGCGCCATGGAATAATCAAAATTCGGAATACTCTGGCCGCCATGCATTTCATTCTGGTTTGCCTGAATGGCAATGCAGGCGAGCGCGGAATAGCTGATGATGCTGTTTGGTTCCCGCAGATACCCGTGCCCTGTGGAAAAGCCGTCTTTAAACAGCTTCAGCAGGTCGATCTGGCAGCAGGTTTCCGTGAGCATATAAAAATCCTTGTCATGGATATGAATATCACCGTTGATGTGGGCGGCGGCGATATCTTTTGGAAGAATGTAGTTGTCAATAAAATATTTAGAGCCTTCGGAACCGTATTTCAGCATGGTGCCCATAGCGGTGTCGGCATCAATATTGGCGTTTTCCCGCTTGATATCCGCGTCTTTGGCATAGGCGAAGGTGAGCTCTTTATAGATATCCATCAGATTGGCTTCCGACTGACGGATTTTGTTATGTTCGGCGCGGTATAAAATATACGCTTTCGCCGTTTTCGCAAAGCCGGCGGCAATCAGCGCCTCCTCCACTTTATCCTGTACCTGTTCCACAGTGGGAACGTCCGCATCCGAAAAACATCCGGTCACTTTATTGGTCAGGATGGTCAGGGTTCTCGAGGGAATCGTCTCATCGGCCACCGCAGTGCTCGCTTTACGGATCGCTTCCCGGATTTTGCCGGGGTCGAACGGCACAATTTCTCCGTTGCGTTTTTTTATCGTCTCTGCCATTACTATCATCTTTCCTGTCCAATATTTTTTTAATCTTTTCCATTCTACTTTATATAGTTCATGATGTCAACAGGACAACTAGATATAGTGCAGCTTGCAGTTTACCTTTAAGCCGGGGAAACAGGGGAGATCAGCCGTCCTGCAGTCCGGGCAGATAAAAATTTTTATCTGCCCGGAAAACTTCATCCGAAAGAAAGCAGAATCCGTCGGTAGAGGGCCGGGGGATTCTGCTTTCTTATCTATTCGTGTCCCTCTTCCGCCTTTTTTGTGAAGTAATCCGCAAATTCGGTGTAAATCCGGTCTCCAAGCCGTTTGATGCCCCCGTAAAGGTGGCGCCGTATCAAAGGCTCAATCAGATCGACGTCTTTGTCACAGATGGCCTGCAATAAAGCGACATGCTCCTCGTAGATTTCCCGATAGTTCTGCATGGCAACAATGTCCAGCATCCTGAAGCGCATATAATGGACCTGCATGCGCTGGATTAACTTCCACAAAGATTCCTTATGAACGTAAGAGAACCAGATGCCGTGGAGGGCAGAGTCCAGTGCGTAAAAATCATGGGGATCGATTTCGCCGGACAGAAGAACCTCCTGCCGGCGGACCGCCGCTTTGATTTTTTCAATTACAAAGGGATCGCATCCCAGAATCATATCGCGGACCACCATTGTTTCAACGGCGACACGCATATAAATCGACTGTTCTATCTGGTCGAAGTCCAGCAGGGAGGCAGAGGTGCTTTTATAGGGAACGATGGTCAGCAGCCCGGCATCCTTGAGGCGCTGAAATGCGGCACGCACGGGCGTGCGGGAGGCGTTAAAGCGCGCGCAGATTTCACTTTCGGAGATCTGCTGGCCGGGTTTGATCGTAAGATTCAATATTTCCTCTTTCAGCACGGAATAGATCGATTTGCTGGTTGCTCCAATCGCATCCATATCTGCCCTTTCCGGCCGGAACCACATCCAACCTTTGTTTTTCTACATATTAGCATTATGCTTTATAAAATGCAAGTCTGATCGCCTATTTCTGTGCAAAATAATCATGAAATTCTGTATAAAGACGGCTGCCAAGTCTTGTGATGCCGCCGTAAAGATGTTTGGTGAGCAGCGGCTCAATCGCCGGCACATCCTTCCGGGTTATGGCGTCGAGGATTTCCCGGTGTTCCGAAACGATTTCAGCAAAATTGTGCACTTCCACAATATCCATCATGCGAAAGCGGGAATAGTTGCTCTGCGCTTTTTGAATCATGTCCCATAAATAAGGCTTTTTTGTTTCATAAAACCAGATCTCGTGCAGCTGGCTGTCCAGGTCATAAAAATCGCTTACCTCAAACTCCCCTTCGATCAAAAGCTCCGACCTGCGGACGGTATACCGGATCTTCTCCAGCAGCATGGGATTGCAGAGTTTCATAAAATCCCGCAGGACCATGGTTTCCACAGCAACCCGCTGATAGATGATCTGATTGATAATATCGAAATCAAGCAGCGTTACGGCGGTTCCTTTATAAGGAACAATGGTTACCAAACCGTTTTCCTGCAGACGCTGAAGAACGCTGCGAATAGGGGTGCGGGATACATGGAACCTGCCGCAAAGCTCGTTTTCGCTCAGGGAAGTCCCCGGCTTGATCACTAAATCGATAATTTCCTTTTCAAGAATCTGATAAATTGCATCACTGTTTGTATTCGCGTCCATACCGATCCCTTCCCGCCTTCAAAAATCATTTAGTCATTATTATAGCATGCGGGTGCGGGAAATTCCAGCTTGGAACCAGAGTTTTCGCCTGTATACAAATTCCGGATGACGATCAGGTTTAAAATTGTTTGTTCTGTGTAAAATGCGTATATAGACATGTATACAGATAGCCATGACCATACAGCCGTCTGCTGTATGATCAGGCGCCTTTTCGGTATCGCGCGAAAGGATCGGACCATACGGACTCATGCCGGCCGTTCTGCATAACAGAACATATTTTCAAAAATCAAGTCGATTGTTCTCTATTTCAGAACAGTTCGTTAAAAAAAGCGCCTTTTGTTCTCTATTAGGGAATTTCGTTTGTAATCTGACCAGATTTTAAAATTACAATTGTAATAGGATACAAGATTGCGTTTAGTATCTTGAAAAATTAAGTGACTATTTGCTATAATACAATTAGAAATTAGGAACAAAGTTCTCTGATGGAGAACGACGTTTCTCGACAAGAACGGAGGCTGCTATGGATCAGGAAGAATCAAAAGTAAAATCCCTTGCAAAATCGCTTCGCATATTGGAATGTTTTACCGTTCAGCAGCCGGAACTTGGCATCACGCAGATCAGTGAACTGCTGGGCGTCAATAAAAGCAATGTGCACAACATTATGTCAACCTTTCAGCAGTTTGGGTATGTGGAACACCTGCCAAACGGGAAATACTGTCTGGGGCTGAAAATGCTGGAATACTCCTTTATTATTAACCAGCATCTTGGATATCCGAAAGCCGTTTATGACATTTTGGACGATATCGCGAAGCAGACGGATGAAATCGTCTATTTCGGTTTGCCGCGCGGAACCAATGTGCTTTATCTGTATGTGGTGCATCCCCGCTCCAAAATCGGGGTTCTGCCATACCGGGACATCCTCGGCGAAAAAGCGCCGCTGTTTTGTACCGGGATCGGCAAGGCGATGCTGGCGTTTATGCCGCAGGATGAATGGCCCCAGCGGATTCCCACGGAGAGGCGGGCATTTACGCCCAATACCATGCTGGAGTATGACCGGATTCTCGAGGATTTAAAACGTACCCGCCGCCGCGGCTACGCAATTGACAACGCGGAGCGTGATCTCGGCGTCCGCTGCGTGGGCGTACCGGTATTCAACACACACGGACAGCTGGTGGCGGGGGTAAGCACCTCCGGCCCGTCGTCAACTATGACGGACGAAATGCTGCTTCGGTGCTCAAAAATTTTGCAGGAAGCCTCGCTCCGCATGCGGGAACGCATCTATAACTAGGTTCGGACGCCGGACAAAACGGCGTGATCATATAAGACTATTAGGAGGAAAAGTTTATGAAAAAAGTTTTGTCAATGTTGCTTTGTGCCGCAATGACGGCGACACTCTTTACTGCATGCGGTTCTTCGGGGGCAGCATCCGGTTCCGCACCGGCCGCTTCCGGGGCGCCTGCCGCATCGGAGGCTGCTTCTTCCGCGGCTTCCGAACCCGTCAACCTGATTTTCTCCGTCGCGGCGGTACCCGGCGACGCGCATGCCGATGCACAGAAGATTTTTAAAGAAACCGTTGAGAAGGCGTCCAACGGCAATATTACGGTGGAATGCTATGATTCCGGCTCCCTGTTCAATCAGGATACCGAAACGGCGGCAGTGATCGCGGGCGACTGCGACATCATCTATTCCAGCGCATCCTGGCTGACCACAAATTCACCATGGGTTTCGATGTTTACCGCGGGCTATATGTTTAAGACCTACGACCACATGACGAAAGTCCTGAACGGGGACATCGGCAAAGAAGCTTTCAAAAAAATCGGCGACGAACAGGGCATCCTGCCGCTGGGCGCGTTTTATCTGGGTACCCGTCAGGTCAGCCTTTCCGCCGACAGGGAAGTCAAGACCCCGGCTGACCTGAACGGCGTGAATCTGAGAATGCCGAACTCCGACGCGTGGGTATTCCTCGGCAAGGCAATGGGCGCAAACCCGACCCCGATCGCGTTCAACGACCTGTATCTGGCACTTCAGACCGGTACCGTGGACGGACAGGACAACCCGCTTCCGACTGTGGAATCCGCGAAATTCTATGAAGTACAGAAATCCATCACGCTCACAAACCATCTCGTCGACAGCGTCTGGCCGACTATCAACAAGGCAAAATGGGATTCTCTGACTGATGAGCAGAAGGGCTGGGTCATGGAAGGCGTGGAAGCCGCACGCAAATACTGTGATGAGACAAACCTCGCCAAGGAAGAAAAACTGGTTGAGTTCTTTAAGGAAAAGGGACTGAAGGTTTACAACGCGGATCTTGACGCATTCTCCAAAGAGGTCCTTGACAAATATCTTGGCGACGAAGAAATGACAGCTTCCTGGGATATGGATCTGTTCCAGAAAATCCAGGATATGGCGGAATGATTTTATAAGCAAACTGAATCCGGTGAAGAAGCAGGGGACATACCGTGGAAGGCCCGGCGGTATGTCCCTTTTGGATACGGGTACATCGTTTATCTGCCTTTAGGCAATAACAATGGAAAGATTGAATGAAGGGGAAGGGAGCCATTTGAAACAGACAGCCAAAAAAGCCATTTTTCTGATTCGTGATATTTTAGAGCTTTATATTCCTGTTGTCGCATTTGTCGGGCTCTTCAGCGTGTTTGTTCTTCAGGTGTTCTTTCGTTACATTCTGCGGAACCCCCAGTCATGGGCGACGGAAGTTACTGCGGCCTGTTTCCTGTGGACGGTGCTGCTGGGCGCATGCTATGCGCAGCGAAAAAAGAGCCATGTGATGTTTACGCTGTTATATGATGCGCTTTCCGTGAAATGGAAAGCGTTTACCGCCTTTTTGGGGAACCTGATTATTGCGGCGGCATTTGCAATCAGTGTAAAGCCGACCTGGGATTTTATCCTTTTTATGAAAGTACAGAAAACAAGCATCCTGAAAATCGGTATGCACCTGATTTATCTTCCATATATCGTGTTCCTGATTTTGATGCTGATTTATACAATTGCAGACCTATACGCGGATTTTATGATTTTTACCGGTCTTGGCGGCAAAAAATTTGAAGAAAAACTGATAGAAGAAAGCATCCCCGATTATCAGAAAGCAATTGACGACGCAATCAGGGGAGAGGAGGGGACCGAATGAATATCGCATTGATTATATTTTTGATTATATTCATCCTGATCTTTATTCTGCGCATGCCGGTTCCAATAGGCATGATGGCGGCCTGCACCTTCTATTTTGTACTGAGCGGAACCAATGTGAAGATGGTGGCCCAGCAGACCATGGGCACGCTGTTTTCCAACTATACCATTATCGCGGTGCCGCTGTTCATTTTTGCCGCGAATGTGATGAATTCCGGCAAAATTACAGAAATGATTTTTGGGTTTTCCCAGGGGATTGTCGGGCGGTTCCGCGGGGGGCTCGGACATGTGAATGTTCTGGCGTCCCTGATCTTTTCCGGCATGACCGGTTCGGCAATCGCCGATGCCTCCGGTCTGGGCAAGATGGAGATCCAGGCAATGCGCGACGAGGGCTATGACGATGGGTTCAGCTGCGCGATTACAGCCGCTTCCGCGACGATTGGCCCGATCTTCCCGCCGAGCATCCCCATGGTAATTTATGCGATGCTTTCCGGCGCTTCGGTCGGCGCTCTGTTCATGGGCGGCATGGTCCCGGGCATTCTGCTGGCAATTGCGCTGATGGTTTACATTGCGGTCATAGCGCGGAAACGCAACTATCCCCGCAGCGCCAAGCTGGTGCTGAGCGAATACCTGAAATACTCGCTGCGCGCAATCCCGGCCATCCTGACTCCGGTGATCCTGCTGATCGGGATTTATACCGGCATTATGACGCCGACTGAGGCGGGCGCGATTGCCGGATTGTATGCTCTGCTGGTTGCGGTCTTAGCATATCGTGTGCTAAACTGGGATGGATTCAAAAAGGTTCTGGTCGATACCGTTCAGAGTACCGGAACCGTTTCGCTCATGGTCGGCGCCGCCACTTCCATTTCCTACATTGTCACCAAAGAACAGATTGCGACAAAAGTCGGCGATTTGATTCTTTCCATGACCGATAACAAATATGTCTTTCTGCTGCTGGTCAATATTGCGTTCCTGATTTTGGGCATGTTCATTGATACATCCACGATTCAGGTCGTCTTTATCCCGATTGTGCTGCCGCTGGTCTCCGCGTTGGGGATTGACCTGGTGCATTTCGGCCTGGTTGTCGTGTTTAACATGATGATCGGCCTGTCAACGCCTCCGTTCGGGATGCTGCTGTTCATCACCAGTGGCGTATCGGGAACACCGCTCAAGAATGTCATCAGGGAGATCTGGTGGCCGCTCTTTGCGATGCTGGCCGTGCTGATCGCTATTACGTATTTCCCGGAGGTCGTACTGTTCCTCCCTAAGATTTTCCTGCACTACGGTGTATGATCAATTATTAACTTGAGGTGATTCAAATGGCATTTTCTATCCACGGCGGTGTGTGGCCGACCATGATTACCCCGTTCACTGAGGACAACAAGGTGGATTTTCAGGCAATCGAAAAGATTTGCAATTGGTATATCCAAAAAGGCTGCAACGGCATTTTTGCCGTCTGCCAGTCCAGCGAAATGTTCTACCTGACCAAACAGGAAAAAACGGATATTGCAAAAGCCGTTGTAGACGCGGTGGGCGGGCGTATTCAGGTAATTGCATCCGGACACACCGCTTCGGACAAAAAGACACAGTTTGAAGAGATTGAGGCCATGATGAAAACCGGTGTCGAAGCATATGTGCTGGTCAGCAACCGGCTTGATCAAAAGGGCGATGATGAAGAGACATTTGCGGCAAATGCAAATGAAATTTTTGATAAATTTCCCGAAGTCGACTTTGGCATTTATGAGTGCCCGATGCCGTTTAAGCGGCTGGTGTCTCTCGGGTTTCTTGCCGATGCCGCGAAATCCGGGCGGATGGTGTTCCTGAAGGATACCTGCTGCGATTACGAACTCATCAGGGAAAGGCTGAAGGCGGTTGAAAACAGCCCGCTGAAAATCTTCAACGCGAACGCCGCCTCCTTCTTTGACAGCGTTACCCACGGGGCCGCGGGCTATAACGGCATCATGGCAAACTATCACCCGGATTTGTATAAGTGGGCGGTTGACCACAAGGATACCGATTATGAAAGGGCAGGGCTGCTTGCAGACTTCATCACCGAAGCGGCAATGATTGAAATGCGGCTGTACCCTGTCAGCGCGAAATACCATATGAATCTCGAAGGGATTCCGATGAGCCTGGTCACCAGAAGTGCCGACCCATCCCGGTTCGATAAAAACGCGAAAATGGAAGTTGACAGCCTCTTTGCGCTGGAAAACAAAATCCGCAGCCATCTCGGAATATAAGGCATCAAGTGGGAAAGGGGACGTCCTGTATGTTAAAGAAACCGAAGATCCTGGTCGTCGGCAGTTTTGTAATGGATTTGATTGTGTCCACTGAAAAATTCCCCGGATCCGGGGAAACGGTTCTGGGCAAAAGCTTCCGTACCGCTCCCGGCGGAAAGGGCGCGAACCAGGCCGTTCAGGCAGCCCGCCTTGGCGCGGACGTCACCATGGTCGGAAAAGTAGGCGACGACGGTTTCGGCCGCGAACTGATTGCGTCCGCAAAAGCGGCCGGCATCCATACGGAGCATATATTGGTTGACCCCAATACCGCTTCGGCGGTCGGAAACATCCTGCTCGAGGTCTCCGAAGGGCAAAAAAGCAAAAACCGGATCATTGTGGTGCCGGGCGCAAATATGCAGATTACTCCGGAAGATGTGGCGTTCCTGAAAGAAAAGGTGGCGTCTTATGATATGGTGGTCCTCCAGCTGGAAATCCCTATGGAGATCAACGAGATTGTCGCCGGGTATGCGTTTGAAAAAGGTGTGCCGGTCATGCTGAATTCCGCGCCTTCCGCGCCGCTGTCCGATGAGCTGCTTTCCCATCTCGCCTATATTTCACCCAACGAGCATGAGGCAGCCGATCTGACAGGCGTAACCATCCGCCCGGATCAACAAAACGGCGTCAATATGGACGATGTGAAGTCCGCGGTACGCGTGCTTCTTGACAAAGGCGTAAAAAACGTTATCATTACACTTGGGAGCAATGGAGCGGTAGTAGCCGGCGCGCAGGACTTTGCGTACGCGCCCTGTGTGGATGTTGTGGAGGTCAGGGACCCGACCGCCGCCGGGGATTCGTTTGTCGCCGCGTTTGTGACCGGGCTTTGCGCCGGGCTTACGCATCAGCAGGCGCTGGATTTTGCCAGCTATACGGCGACGATCACCGTTTCACGCATGGGCGCCCAGCCTTCCCTGCCGACTTTGAATGAGGTAATTGATTTGATGGAGCGGGAGCAGTTCGGCGGGTTTGACCTTGCGATGCTGGCGCCGCTCAGACAATAAGGAGGCAGTCACATGGATCAGGAAAGCAGACAGGCACTTTGCGCCTTTTTGGAAAAAGCGAAAACGGAATTTAACGCATTTGCCGATATAATCGGAAACGATGCTTATGACGGCGCGGTGCAGGTCATTCTGGATGCGCAGAAAAATAAAAACCGCGTGCATATCACGGGAATCGGAAAGCCGAGCCATGTGGCGAATTATATGGCTTCGCTGCTCTCTTCGACCGGTACGCCCACCTATTTCCTGCATGGTACGGAAGCGGTGCACGGCTCCTGCGGACAGCTTGTTCCGGGCGACGTGGTGATATGCATTTCCAACAGCGGGGAAACCGCCGAATTGAAAGCGACCGCAACGGCAATCAAAAATAACGGCTGCAAAATCATCGGCGTCACCGGAAATCCGGAGAGCTGGCTTGCGAAAATTTCCGATGCGCACTTGTTTGCCGGTGTTAAGGAGGAAGGCGGACCGCTCAACCGCGCGCCCCGCGCCTCGATTCTGGCGGAAATTCTGGTACTTCAGGGCCTGAGCATTGTTCTGCAGTCTGTTCGTGGACTATCGCCGCAGGAATACGTTACCTGGCATCCGGGCGGGTCGCTGGGCAAACTGCGCGACAGCGAAAAATAAGGGAGGAACCAGCTATGTTGAAGACATCCTGCATCAATCCGGAAATCATGAAAACGCTCTCCCTCTGCGGACACGGGGACAAAATCCTGATTGCCGACGGAAACTATCCGCTTGACAGCAAGACGGGGGATTCCAAGAAGGTCTACCTGGGCGTAGCGGCGGGGATTCCAACCGCCACACAGGTTCTGGAAGCGCTTCTGGGCAGCGTTAACGTAGAAAAAGCGGAAGTGATGGAACCCGGTGACGGAAGCCGCCCGGAGATTTTCAGTGAGTTTGAAAAGCTGCTGCCGGGCATGACGCTGGAAGGAATCGACCGCTTTGAATTCTATGATGCCTGCGGCGAACCCGCGGTTCGCCTTTCTATTTCCACAGGGGAAAAACGTATTTTTGCGAATATTCTGCTGACGGTCGGCGTCGCATAGTTTTGATGGGATAAAAAGACAAGCCCCGCCGGTTCGCCGAACCGGCGGGGCTTGTTTGCTATTTGTTTGCATATGAAAGGCACAGCTTATTTGCAAGGCGAAAAACCGGGGGAAAGCACACAGGCAAAATAAACGGCAGCTCATAAAATGAATAGTACAAAGCCGTTTTGTGATTTGCTCACAGAAAAAGAAGTTCAAATGGGTATAATAGAAACATAACAAACCACATAACCATTTTGTAATATAAAGGAGACGGTCTTATGTCAGTTGTAACAGTAACCAAGGATAATTTTGAGCAGGAAGTCATGAAATCCCCAAAGCCTGTGCTGATTGATTTCTGGGCATCCTGGTGCGGGCCATGCAAAATGCTTTCCCCGCTGGTGGATGAAATTGCCGAGGAGGCGCTTTACGCGAAAATCTGTAAGGTAAACGTCGATGAACAGCCGGAATTGGCGGGCGCGTTTCGGGTTATGAGCATCCCGACGCTTGCCGTTTTGAAAAACGGCAAAGTTACCAGTACATCGGTCGGCGTCCAGCCAAAAGCGAAGATCCTCGAAATGATTGAAGAATAGCAGCCAGCAAATACGGCGGCCACCGCGCCGCCGTATTTGCTGTACCGGCGTCTGAAAATCGGGCGAAACAGGAAAAACCGTGACTTTTTTTGTAAAATATGGTAAGCTGTTCTAAAACAGACGAATGCGACGGGAGAATTCTCCGAAGAACGATAGAAAAAGCCGGATAATTACGCAGCGGGACCCGCGGGGACGGCTCAGAGCAAAAAAGGGGGGCTGGAACATGTACGATATTATCATTATAGGCGCGGGAACAGCGGGGCTTTCCGCCGCGATCTATGGTGTTCGTGCAGGCAAAAAAGTTCTTGTATTGGAAAGTGCTTCCTATGGGGGGCAGATCATTACCTCACCGGAGGTAGAAAACTATCCCGGGATCAAAAAGATTTCCGGATTTGAATTTGCTACTAATCTGTATGAGCAGGCGACGGAACTGGGTGCGGAAATTGAAATTGCCAGGGTAACGCAAATCAGGGAAGACGGCGCGCAGAAAATTGTGGTGACGGAAGAAAAGGAATATGTCTGCCGGGCGGTGGTTCTGGCTCCCGGAGCGAAAAACCGTCCTTTGGGCCTTGAAAAGGAGCAGGAACTGATCGGCAGGGGAATTTCTTACTGCGCCACCTGTGACGGTGCGTTTTATAAGGGCAAAACGGTTGCCGTAAACGGCGGAGGCAATACAGCGCTGGAAGATGCCGCCTTTTTGACCGGCTACTGCGAAAAGGTCTATCTCATCCATCGCCGCGATTCCTTCCGCGGGGAGCATAAGCAGGTGGAGGCGCTCCGGCAGAAAGCGAATCTGGAGTTTGTCCTTGACACCAATATCGTGAAACTGGTCGCGGATGACCGGCTGAAAGCCATAGAGGTTCAGAATACGAAAACAAAGGAAACCCGCGTGATTGAGGTCAGCGGCTTGTTTGTCGCAATCGGGCAGATGCCGGAAAACGGTGCGTTTTCTCCGCCTGTGCAGCTGGACCAGGCGGGCTATATTGTTGCCGGCGAAGACTGCAAAACCAATGCCGACGGTATTTTTGCCGCGGGGGACTGCCGCACCAAGACAGTCCGGCAGCTTGCAACCGCGGCGGCCGACGGGGCGGTTGCCGCGCTGGCGGCATGCGAATATATCAGAGCCTGACAACCGGTTCAAACGCCCTGTCCGCAGAAGCGGACAGGGCGTTTTGGCATCCTGCTAAGCCTGCATTCTGGAACATGCCTGTTCTTTCAGAATATCCTTTAACGCGCAGGAACTGCTGCTGTGGGAACGAGCGATACAGGTTTTACAGCGGTCGGCTTCCTGTACGGCACAGCTGACCATGTTATGGGAAACCGTACTGGTAAACAAGATCAGCAAATCCGGGCTGCCAATCTGCTTCCTGAAATCTGCCGGCATCTTGGTGAAAACTTTTGCCTTGTAGCCAAACTGCTTGCAGATCATTTTATATTGGGTTTCCATACGTTCGTTTCCGCCAACAATGACGACACTCATTAAAATCCCCCATTTCCAGATCGGTATCCTATTTAGTTAGTCTTAACTAACTAAGCGGATATTATCATAGAAACAGGGGAATGTCAACATGAAATTTTAAAAATTTTATAAATTCCCCACATGTTCTTTCATTTTTTGAAAAGTCACCTCGCTGATATCATGCTCAATTTTGCATGCATCCTGTGCGGCAATATCGGACGGAACCCCCAAGGCCGTCAGCCAGCGGGTGATTAGCCGGTGGCGTTCATAGATGCGCGCGGCGATTTCCAGCCCGGATTCAGTCAGCTCGATCCATCCGTCCCTGTCCACGACAATATAGCCGTTTTCCTTAAAAAGGCCCATGGCATGGCTGACACTGGGCTTGCTGAAGTTCATTTTCTGCGCAATATCGATTGAGCGCACAGCCCCTTTTTCTTTTTTTAATATTAAAATCGTCTCCAAATAATCTTCAGCCGATTCGTGTATTTTCATTTCTGCGCCTCCTGTAAAGAGCATTTATTATCTGAATTGCATGATTTTTAATGCGGTTGTCTGCTTTATTGTAGCACGTTGCTGATTCCATCTCAACCCCTGTGAAATATTCAAAACAGCATTGACAAATTCGGTTAGCCGTGGTAAACTACAGATGGGTTAAAAGTTAGCTTTATCTAACTACAGGAAAGGCAGTCAGCAGCCATAAAAGGAGGAATAGTGATGCCGTTAACAATGGTCGGTTCCGGAACGGTTAGCACGGTGAAAAAGAAAAACGGCAAAGATGAGATCAGGCGTTTTCTCGAAAGCCTCGGTTTTGTGGAAGGCGGCGCCGTGACAGTGATTTCCGAGCTTGGCGGAAATCTGATCGTCAATGTCAAGGATTCTCGGGTGGCAATCAGCAAAAGTATGGCCAACCGGATTATGGTTTGATAGAAAGGGCGGAAGAACATGAAGACATTGAGAACCGCAAAATGCGGGGAGACCGTTACAGTGGCAAAACTGGAAGGGGAAGGAGCGCTGAAACGCCGGATTATGGATATGGGCATTACGAAAGGGACGGCGATCTTCGTTCGTAAAGTGGCTCCTCTGGGCGATCCGGTGGAGGTTACTGTGCGTGGATACGAGCTGACCATTCGCAAAGGGGACGCCGAGAAGATTCTTGTCGAATAGTTGCGGGGAACCGCGTTTTTTTGTTCCCATAGGTTAGCAAATGCTAATTAAAATACGGCTGTACAGCAATCAGCGGGGCGTCCCCGCGGAGGAGGGTTTAACGAAATGTCAATTAAGATAGCACTTGCAGGAAATCCAAACTGCGGCAAAACGACAATGTTTAATGATCTGACCGGCTCTTCCCAATATGTGGGCAACTGGCCGGGGGTAACGGTGGAAAAGAAGGAAGGACGGCTTCACGGTCACAAAGACGTGATCGTAACCGATCTGCCCGGAATTTATTCGCTGTCCCCCTATACGCTGGAAGAAGTGGTGACCAGAAATTATATCATCGACGAAAAACCGGATATTATTGTCAATCTGGTGGACGCGTCCAATATTGAGCGCAATCTCTATCTGACGACCCAGCTGACCGAGATGGGAATCCCGGTAATTGTTGCGCTGAACATGATAGATATTGTGAAAAAGAACGGCGACCGGATTGATACGCAAAAATTGTCCGCGGCAATCGGCTGTGAAGTGATTGAAACATCCGCGGTTCGCGGAACCGGCTCAAAAGAAACTGCGGACCGGGCTGTTCTGCTGGCAAAACAGCGTGTGCAGACCGTTCCCCAGCATACGTTTGACAAGCGGGTGGAAGACGCGCTGGAGCAGATTGAAAGCCTGGTAAGCGAAACTGTCCCTCCGGAAAAATCCCGCTGGTATGCAATCAAACTGTTCGAGCGGGATGAAAAGGTGATGGAACGCTGTGGGTTTACACAGGAAACAAAGGATCACCTGGAAGAAATCATAGCCGACTGCGAGAAAAAGTTTGACGACGACAGCGAAAGTATTATTTCCAATGAACGCTATCAATATATTGGTAAACTCGTAAAGGCCTGTGTACATAAAAAGACAACCGGAATGACGACTTCCGATAAAATAGACCGGGTTGTCACCAACCGCTGGCTGGCACTGCCCATCTTTGCGGCGGTCATGTGGGTGGTCTATTTTGTATCGGTCTCCTGGCTGGGAACGATTGTAACCGACTGGACCAACGACACGCTGTTCGCGGAGACCATCCAGCCTGCCGTTACGGCTTTCCTTGAAAGTGTAGGCACTGCTGAATGGCTCATTGGGCTGATCGTGGACGGCTGCATCGGCGGTGTGGGCGCGGTGCTGGGATTTGTTCCTCAGATGCTCATCCTCTTCTTCTTCCTGTCCGTTCTGGAGGATTGCGGCTATATGGCGCGTGTCGCCTTCATTATGGACCGGATTTTCCGCAAATTCGGCCTTTCCGGAAAAAGCTTTATCCCGATGCTGATCGCGTCCGGATGCGGCGTGCCCGGCATTATGGCTTCGCGTACGATTGAAAATGAAAAAGACCGCAAAATGACGATCATGGTAACAACCTTTATCCCCTGCGGCGCGAAGCTGCCCATCATTGCGCTGATCGGCGGGGCGCTGTTCCCCGACCAGACCTGGGTGGCGCCCGCCATGTATTTCCTCGGCGTGGGCGCGGTCATCCTTTCAGGCGTGATTCTCAAAAAGACCCGTCTGTTTGCGGGAGATCCGGCACCTTTCGTGATGGAATTGCCCCAGTACCATATTCCGGGTGCAAAGGGCGTCTTGATCCATATGTGGGAACGCGGAAAATCTTTTGTGATTAAAGCCGGTACGATCATCTTTGCCGCCTGTGGTATCGTGTGGTTCCTTTCCAACTTCGGGTTTGCCGACGGCGGGTTCGGCATGGTCGACGCGGAAGTAAGTTTACTGGCTGTGTTGGGCGGCTTCATTGCTCCGGTCTTCGCGCCCCTTGGGTTCGGCACCTGGCAGGCGACCGTCGCGACAATTACCGGGCTTGTGGCTAAAGAAAATGTCGTCGGGACATTCGGCGTCCTGTTCGGCCTTGGTGAAGTGGCCGAGGATGATCCCACCCTGCTGAACAGCGTTTCCGCAATGCTTACATCCGTTACCGCAATGTCCTTCATGGTGTTTAACCTCATCTGCGCGCCCTGCTTTGCCGCTATCGGTGCGATCAAGCGGGAAATGGGCGGCTGGAAATGGACGTTGATTGCGGTCGGTTATCAGACTTTGCTTGCCTATGCGCTGGCGTTTATCATCAACCAGCTTGGCTCGGTTATTTTTTCGGGCGCATCGTTTGGAGTCGGCGCGATACTCGCCGTCGTTCTGGTGGCGGTGATCGTATGGCTTCTGCTGCGCTCGTACCATCCGGCGAAAACAGAGACATTAACCGCTGTGAAAGCGGGCGTTTAAGAAAGGATTTGATTTCATGGCAACCTGGATTATCGGTGCAATTGTAATCGGCGCTATGGCGCTTGCGATCAGATATGCCTGGAAAAAGCAAAAGAACGGCGAGTGCGCGGGTGGTTGCTCCGGCTGCGACCATTGCGCAGAACAGTCTCATGCGTCCCGGTAACAGAACAAGTTATAAAAGAGGTG
>JAEXAZ010000178.1 GCA_023394255.1 Bacillota bacterium
GTGCTGTACAGTACGATGCCGTATTGTTCCCCGAACAACAGCTTAATCCGGTTATTGACGTTGATGATCGCAATACCGCCCTTCTTTTCGCCGTCCGGGTTTACATATTCAAGGGACTGGATGTTGAGCTTTTCATTCAGCTCCCGCAGCCTGCTTTCCTCCATTCCCATCCCGTCGTCGGAAATCGTGATAATCAGTCGTTTGGGCGTGGTTTCAATTTTAATGCGGATATTCCCCCGGCCGATTTTCCGCTCAATCCCGTGAAAAATCGAATTCTCCACAATCGGCTGCAGCGTAAGCTTGGGCATCCGGTATTTTAAGATCTCCTCGCGGTCCTCACAGTCGTATACGATGCTGAGATTCAGCCGTTCCCCGAAACGGTACTGCTGGATGATGTAATAATTTTCGATATTGGTCAGCTCGTCCTCCAGCGTAACCAGGTTTTCGACATTGGAGATCGTATAGCGGAAAAATGTCGCCAGCGCCTCCGTCATTTCCGCGACATTGTCCAGCCCCGCCGCGATTGCCTCGCCGCGGATTCCCTCCAGCGTATTGTATAAAAAATGCGGATTGATCTGGTTTTGCAGCGCAAGGTACTGCGCCTGCTTCCTGGTCGCGCTGATCAGTTCGTTGGTATTCAGGTAGGCCTTCAGCTTTTTCATTGTATTTTCCATTTTAGGGCTGAAAGGATAACGCAGTTCATAGATTCCCTGCAGCGTATATCCGCTCGCAAAAAGCTGGAGCACCTTCTCCGTTTCCTGATAAGGCAGCCAGACCCACCGGTATCCGAAGTATAGAAGCCCGGCCAGGCACAGACAGCCAAACAGCAGCACTATGTAGTCCTCGGACGAAACAGCTGTCAGGAGTAATGCCAAAAGCAAAAGGCAGCTATAAACAAACAGCAGCAGCAGAAAGAGCGACACCCGCCGGGAAAGGAAACGGCTTTGGTATTTCTTCATAACATTCGATCCGTTCTACGAATATAGCTTCCGAAACTCATTCGGCTTCAGGCCCGTAAATTTTCTAAATCCCTGTGTGAAATGCTTGATATCGCTGTAACCGACCTGTTCACAGATGCTGGCAACGCTCAGGTTGGTTTCCTTAAACAGCTCTTTCGCCTTGTTCATGCGCACCTCAGACAGATATTCCATAAAATTCTGCCCGCTCTCCTTTTTAAAAAGCACGCTGAAATAGGACGCGTTGAAGCCGGCGACGCCGCTTACTTCCTCAAGGCTGATCTGCCTGCTGTAATTTTGCTGGATGTACTGTTTTGCCAACCGGATCGGCTTTTTTTCCGCCTGCTTTTTGTCCTGAATGACCGTCCCCATGGATTCCCGGATAAAATCCAGCAGACAGCCGAACAGCTGCGGCACAGAGGAACAAAGGTCGGCACAAAGGACAAATTTTTCGTGGAGGGCTCCTTCCCTGTCTTCGGAAAACTGATGATTTTTCAGCAGCACCAGGTAATTGAGGCAGGCGCTTGTGACAAGCTGAAAAACCTCCTGCCCTGAAATCTGCAAAGCCTGCCCAACCTGCTTTTTCAGCGACTCCACCGCGGACGCCGCGGCATCGGCGTCCAGGATTTCAAGCGCCGCTTCGATCGCTTTGTTAAACTCCGCGAGAGGGGCGCCGCCGACAGGCGGGCAAACAGGTATTCCGGCCGTTTCGATCATCTTGCCGGTCCCTTCCACCAAACGCTGCGACACCGCCCATTCGGCGGCCTTCAGGGAGTCTTCAAGCTGATTCAGGTTCTCTACGGCCGAACCCAGGCCGATTGTTAGCTCCACCTTTTCAAAAACACTGTTCTGAACAAGCAGTTCATCCATCACTGCCCTCAGCTGCCGCCTGAGCGTTTCTTTCGCGCCTTTCCCATAATTTAAGATACAATAGGCCCTGCTTTCCTGAAAACTGATTTCAAGATCAAAACATTTTGCTTTCAGCAGCCCCTGCAAGATCTGCTTCATCTTGTCTTCCAGGATCTTCATGCTGCTTTCATAGAGAATCCCATATTCGCAGTCGATTTTCACCAGAAAAACCTGAAAATAGCCGGGCTCAAAATGAAAGTGGTATTCATGGTTGAGCTTTTCCATTTGAAGGCCGTCTGAATTTCCGCCCCGCTGTAAAAGCAGATTGGTCATCAGATATGACCGCAGTCTGCTGACATCGCTTTGCAGCCGTATTTTAAGGCGCTCCTCAGCGGACAGCTGCTGCGTCCTCCGCCTGTACTTTTCGCGCATCCTGTGGAGGGTGTCCAACAGCGCGTCCTTCTTGATCGGTTTCAGCAGATAGTCGCACACCCCGTATTTGATCGCGCTTTGGGCATATTCGAAGTGGCGGTAGCCGCTCACGATGATAAAGTCAAGATCCTCTTTGATTTTCTTCCCGCGCCCGATCATTTCCAGGCCGTCATATCCCGGCATGCGTATATCGGTAATCATCAGATCGGGGCGCAGAGTTTCAATCATTTCCAGTGCTTCAATCCCGTTATGCGCAACGCCGACAATCTCCATCTCCAAAGACGCCCAATCAACAAGCCCGCAGATCAGTTGGCATACCTTGGCCTCATCATCCGCTATCACAACTTTCATCATTGCAGCATTCTCCATCTTCCCGAACTTCGGCAGCATAACGCCGCAGCCGCATGCCGCCGAAACAAAGTAAAATTTGATTGTTCACCTGTATAGGGCTCTGGAATTATATTATCCTGTTAATTTGGGAATGTCAACCAAAACATCAGATAACAGATCAATTGTTTTTATTCTTTTTGATAAGTTTATTTAAGCCGTCCGAGAAAAACACAGGTGGAAAAGTAACAGAATCTGAACGTATGAAGGGCTCCGATATGGATTTAAAAAGTCAGGCGTACGATTGCAGTTCCAGCAGCATCCGGCCCATCTCGCCAAGAGAGGCGTAGACACCGTCCGGCTGTATCTTACTGAAAGGGATGTCCTCCGGTTTTGTTTCGCCGGTCAGCACCAGCAGGCCTTTGGCGCCGTTGTTCACACCGGTCGCCACATCGGTGTAGATACGGTCCCCCACAAAGGCAACCCGCTCCCGCCTTTCGCCGGTTTTTTCCAGCACCATGTCCACCGTCTCGCCAAACGGCTTGCCGAGGTATTTGGGCTGTTTCCCGGTGGAAAGCGAGATCGCCGCGCAGAATGCGCCGCAGTCCGGGATAAACCCGCCCTCGACCGGACAGTTGATGTCCATGTGGGTGGCCAGAAAAAGGGCGCCGTTCCGGATATAAGTGCAGGCACGCTCGAGCTTTTCGTAGGTAAGGGTGGTATCAAACGCCACAACCACAATATCCGGCATTCCCCTGGTGAGCTTAACCCCACCGGCACGAAAACTCTCCGCCAACGGTTCGGTACCGACAAGATAGACGTTTCGGCCCGGGTAATGGGTATTGAGGTAACGGACGGTGACATCGCCCGACGTCATAATCCGGTCGCGGGTGATGCGGCAGTTCATTTCCGCCAGCTTTTGCATGTAGATTTCAGGCGATTTTGAGGAGTTGTTCGTAAAGAAAAGATACTCCTTTCCCGTCTTTCCGGCCGCGTCAAGGAATTCCAGCGAACCGTCCAGAATCCTGTCGCCAAGATAAAAAGTGCCGTCCATATCCAATACAAAAAGCCGGGTCTCCTGCAAAAGCCGGTGTTGTCTGTCCAATCGTTGTTCCTCCCCGCGGGCGTCGCCCTGTCAAAGCTCTTCCGCAGACGTACGCACTCTGCGGCACGGATGTTAAGAGAACTATTTTCATTATTCCCGAATTTCCGAAAAAGGTCAACTGCTTTCGAACGCCTAAAGTACTTCCATGGCAATTTCCCCGTTAAAACCAGTCTGCAAAGCCCGCTCTAAAACAACCGCCCCTGCGCCCGGCGCGCGGAGACAAACAAAAAGATGCCGAATGGTTCCGGCATCTTTTATAACCCTTATAGAAAGTTTTTTCAGATTTTATTGATCCGGCTGCGCAGATTTTGCAGCGTATGCTTCAACCGTTCATACCGCTCCAATGAAATATTTCCGTAAAAAGGCGGCAGAGCCTTTCCAACGCTGATGCCGCGCAGCGAGAGCCCCAGTTTCAGCAACGGCAGATTTCCATATTCGGTGGCCTCGGCCAATTCATTGACCATCTGCTGGAGTTGTTCGGCCGTATCCCATTGCTGGTTTTGCGACGCCTGCGCCAGCCTGACAAAGAGTTCCGGCAACACATTGGCGTTCCCTGAAATACTTCCCCCGGCCCCCAGCGCAAAAGCCTGTTTGATCAGGTCGTCGCTTCCAACCAGTACCCGCCTGTTAGTCCCGATCACGTCCAGATAGCGCTGCGTCAGTGCGATGTCTCCCTGGCTGTCTTTAATCCCCGCGAAATTGGGATATTTGCATAATGTCTGCACAACCTCCGGTGAAATGGAATTGCGGGCAAAGGCGGGGATGTTATAAAGGAACAGCCGTGAATCGGGTTTCAGTTCCTGAAGAATCGTCCGGTAATAGCAGAGCAAATCCGCATCACTGAATGGAAAATAATAAGGAGGGATCGCGCTTAAAAACGTGGCGCCCTGTTCCTGGGCTTCCCGTACGAGCGAACAGCACTCCTCCACCGGCAGCATCCCGACATGCACCATAACCGGGATGCGATGATCCGCGGCTTTCAGAACCGCTTTCAGCATCCCTACCTTCTGCTGCTTACTGAGCAGCATGTTCTCTCCTGTGGTGCCAAGCGTATACAGACCGTTGACACCCGCATTTATAAAATAATCTACCAGTTCATAAACGGCTTTTTCGTTGATATCGCCATATGCGTCAATCGGCGTCACCATCGCCGGAAAGATTCCTTCTATTTGCTTGACAGTATCATCCAACTCATTTCCCTCATTTGATGGTGCGGGCGCCCCTATTGCAGACCAATAGCAGGCGCCCGCATCCACTTTAAAATTTTACGCAGATCTTTTTAATGTTGTCGTAATCCAGTTCCATCCCAAGCCCCGGCTTGTTCGGGAGCTCCAGATAGCCGTTCTTCGGCTGCGGAGCATCCTTGAACACCATTGCCGATACATCCTCAAACATAAACAGGCGTTCCAGGAACGGCGCGTTCGGGGCGGCGGACATCAGGTGCATATGCATATATTCCATACCGTGCGGCGCAAAGGCCAGGTTCCAGGCCTGTGTCATACCGATAATTTTCAAAATTTCCGTAAACCCGCCGCAGCGCGTCACATCGCACTGGACATAGTCCACCGCGTTTGCAAGGATCAGGTCGCGTATACCAAATTTTGTATATTCGTGCTCCCCGGTGGCAAGCGGGATATCGGTGCTTTGTTTAAAGTGGGCGAGCCCCGGGATGTCGTCCGCGAAGACCGGTTCCTCAAACAGCAGGATGTCCAAATCGCGCAGGCGGTTTGCCACCTGCACGGCGGTCGCGGAACGCCAGACATTGTTGGCATCCAGCATCAGGCCGATATCCGGGCCGATCGCGTCACGTACGGCACGAATGCGGCGCACATCCTCATTCGGATTGCTGCCGCCCTCAACGCCGACTTTAAGCTTGATCTTCGTATAGCCGCGGCGAACCATCTCCCTGGCTTCCTCTACCAGTTCCTCAAGCGAATAGGAGGTCCAACCGCCCGACGCGTAAATCGGGATCTGTGTTTTAACACCGCCAAGCAGCTTATAAAGGGGCATGTTCAAAAGCTTGCCCTTCAGGTCCCACATGGCAATATCGACCGTGCTGTACCCGCAAAAAGCCAGCCCCTTGCGGCCGACGCCGCGGATATAGTGGAAACATTCCTCCCAGATTGCTTCCGTTTCAAACGGGCTGCGCCCGATCAGTTTGGGCTTGAGCGCTTTCAGGATGAACTCCCGGATCGCCTCGCCGCCGACCTCGTGGTAGGTGATTCCAAAACCATGCAGGCCGTTATCGGTTGTCAGGTCCGTAATGCAGTATCCGATGGTCTCCACATTGCGGGTGGAATCCGCAAAGTTGCCCTTCACGGTCCGTTCCACCAGATAAACCTGTACGTCTACAATTTTTGCGTCGTAACTCATACGCTGCCTCCTAATAAAAGATTGGGGATCATGAGCGTTAATGCCGGAACAAAGGTCACCAAAGCCAAAACAAACAGGCACACGGCTACAAACGGCCAAATCTGCCTATATAATGCCGTCAGTTTAATTTTCCCCACATTGGCGGTGACAAAAAGCGTCATCCCAACCGGCGGGGTGATCAGCCCGACCGTAAGGTTGATGCAGACCAGCAGACCGAAGTGCAGCGGGTCGATGCCGTAGGCAAGCGCGACCGGCAGCAGGATCGGCACCATAATCAGCAACGCGGGAGACTGGTCCAGAATCATACCGATCAACAGCAGCAGAATATTCACAAAGATCAGAAATACTACCGGGCTGTGGATATACGTCATGCAAAACGCAATGATCTGCTGCGGAATCTGCAGTGTCGTAATCGCCCAGCCCATCGCGGAGGCCACCGCGATAATAAACAGGACGTTAGCGGTCGTTTTTGCCGTCCGGATACAGCAATTAAAAAGTTCTTTCCAGCTCAATGTCTTCATCATCAGCCCAGCCACCAGTATTGCATACAAAACGGCGACCGCGCCCGATTCTGTCGCCGTGAAAACACCGGACGCGATACCGCCCAGGATAATCACCGGCAGAAGCAGCGACGGCAGGGTTTCCACCGTTGATTTAAGAACTTCCTTCATAGGTGTACGC
>JAEXAZ010000259.1 GCA_023394255.1 Bacillota bacterium
CAGACACTTGCCCAGGGTGCGACTGAGCAGGCCAGTTCCACGGAAGAACTTGCCGCAACCATTTCAGAAATCGCCCAGCAGATTAAAGAAAATGCGATGAACGCCAACGGCGCCAACAGCCTGACGCAGGAAGCCGGACAGGAAGTCACCATCAGCAGCAGGCATATGGACGAGCTGCTGGCCGCCATGGACGAAATCAGCCGGACTTCCGGCGAAATCGGTAAAATCATCAAAACCATCGACGATATTGCGTTTCAAACCAACATCCTTGCGCTGAACGCCGCTGTGGAAGCGGCGAGGGCAGGCTCCGCGGGAAAAGGATTCTCCGTTGTGGCGGATGAAGTCAGAAATCTTGCGATTAAGAGCGCAGAGGCGGCCAAGAGCACGACCGGCCTGATTGAAACGTCAGCGCTTGCGGTGGGAAAAGGCGGGAAAATCGCAAAAGAAACCGAACAGGCGCTTAGAACCGTCGTGGAAAAGACCGAGCAGGTAAGCCGGATTGTGAGCGAGATCAGTCAGGCGGCCCGCAAACAGAGCGACGGTATTTATCAGATAAATGTCGGAGTCGAACAGATTTCGGGAGTCGTTCAGACAAACTCCGCGACCGCGGAGGAAACCGCTGCCTCCAGCGAGGAGCTTGCCGGACAGGCGCTGATGCTCCGGGAGATGGTGGGCAGATACCGCCTTAAGAACAGGACTGTTCCGCTGCGTGAAACTAAGCAGCCGTTCCATAGAACCCGGTTTTCAGAAGCACAGAGCAAATATTAACGCGAAGCGGACAGGGTGCCGGCAGTACTGCCGGCGCCCTGTCCGCCGATGAGATAAGCTTGAAGAAATTCCGGATGGTTTTTTTACTGCTTTTGACTGAGGTTTCAAAATCAATGAAAATGAAGTTCGACCATTGAAAGCACATCAGTTCCGCTGTCTCCGGTTGAGAGACTGTGGCCGATTTTGCGGTTGTTCTCCTCCAATGTGCCGGGGGGTGCATCGGCCTGATACATCCTTCCGGCCGCATCGCTGACACCGCACCAGAACCCTCTTACGGAAGCGGTATCGTTTTTTAAAAGCACTTCCGCTTTTCCGCTCACTGCGACTTTTACGGGTGAGCCATTTGCAATTCCGTTCTCATAAATGACGCCAATCGGCATTTGGGAGTCTGCCGGGGCAATATCCACCGCATGGTCAACGGTAGCTGATGCAACGACGATGGTGCCTTTGACACTGACGCCCGTGTTGTTTACAAACGTTTCAAAAATTCCGCCTTCCGCTGTAAATCCACTGCTGCCGCCGCCTGTTTTTTCCGCAAACAGTTCGTAGCTGACTGCCCCGCTCATAGCTCAAAATCAGGGATTCGGTATTACAACATAGGGAACGGCGGCTCTTTCGGCTGCGCTTAACGCCGTATAGTCAGCTTCGGTGATTTGCTGGTTTACCCATGCGGCAGTCGCCAGAGCGTCGTTCCAGTACCAATAGGATGCCGTCTCGGTCACATAGGCGTAGTCCCCGAGATCGGCGGCAGGATATGCCGCAATCAGCGCGGCGCTTGTGGCAAAGGTGCCTTTATAGGCGGAGACTGCTTCGGGCGGCAGCTGCGCAACCGGCAGCTGACCGGACTCATTCAAAGTTGCAATCCCGTTTGCGGTACCCTGTTTTGCCTGGAACAGTTCATAACTAATTGCACTTGCCAACTTTTATTTCCTCCTTACGGTATGACAATCCACAGGATGTGCGGATTAATTTTCTGACAAATAAATAATTTATGATAATTTTCCTCTGTGACAAATTTTATTACCATAAAACCAGTCCTTAAGTTGGTTCTGTTTTAAAACAATAGCCGGCGTGGTTTTGCCGTGCAAACTATTTTATGTCCCATGCCGGTGATTGTTTCAGTTTTCCTGACGGGGGAACAGGGCAGGGCATTCCACAAATTGCTTTTTTCGTGTGGAATTTTGGGCCGGTTCATGCGCATTATCGGAAATCGCATCCGTTAAAAATTATTTATGATTTATGAGGTCAGGCGGCCGCCGCCGGCCTTTATGGTGTCCAGAACGCTTTTCATCCTGTCCGGGAAGTTGGTTATGACAGCGTAGACAGCTGCTTTTGCCAGACGGAGCATTTCGCCCTCTTCATCGACTGTCCACGCCTGCGCGTCAACTCCATGGCATTTCAGGTCCCGGACCATCTCATCCGTAAGGAACGAGTGGTGCATATTCAGAAAGCTGCCCCCATGGGAGGCCGTGTACCTGCCGGGCTCGGCAAGCGGTGAGCTGACCAGAAACGCCACCCTGATTTCCGGAGCCAGCTGTTTGCATTTGATCATGGAACAGTGGTTAAAAGAAGAGAATAGCACCTGGGAAGCCATCCGGTATTCATAAACCGTTTCAACCACTTTTTCTTCCAGGCGGGGATAGTTGCAAATCGTATTCTTCAACTCAATATTGGTGAGAATGCCTTTATGCCTGATAAAGTCGAAATATTCCCGGAGGGTCGGAATCCGGTTCGTTCCAAACTGCCCCGGGAATGCGCCGTACGCGTCAAATTTACGCAGCTCGCTCAGTTTTAATTCCCCGACAAACCCTTTCCCGTTGCAGGTGCGGTCCACGCTCTCGTCATGGATAATCACCGGTTGGCCGTCCCGGGTCATTTGAACGTCAAGCTCGATGCCGTCGCAGCCCGACTCGATCGCTTTCCGGAAAGCCAGCATTGTATTTTCCGGATACCGGCCGCTGAAGCCCCGGTGCGCAAAATTTTTTGTCATGTGAGTAGCCCCTTTCACTATTCTCTTTATATGCAGGAAAGAGCCGGTACGGAATCATCCGTACCGGCTCTTTCAACATTATTTTGGAAAGGCCTGCTCACTTAGTAGTCAAGCCCCTGAACAGCTTCCTCCAATTCGGGAGCCGGAGGCTGCGGAAGGTCGTTCTTCTTGCCACGGTTGAATATCAGATAGAATGTGGGAAGAAGCAGGAGCGTCAGCAGCGTGGAAGCGCACAGGCCGCCGATGATAACGACCGCCATGCCGCGCATCATTTCCGCGCTGGTGCCAATGCCGATTGCCATAGGCAGCATGGACAGAACAGTGGTCAGGGTGGTCATCAGAATCGGGCGCAGCCTGGTTCTGCCCGCGGTGATAAGCGCTGTTTCAATGTTCATGCTCTTGCGGTACTGGTTGGTGGTATCGACGAACAGAATGCCGTTATTAACCACCGTTCCAACCAGGGTCAGGAATCCCATCAGGGAAGGCAGGCTCAAAGTTGCGTTGCAAAGATAGAGCAGTCCGAATGAACCGATCAGGCTGAACGGAACACAGAGCATGACCATGATGGAAAATTTAGGGGATTCAAACTGCATGGCCATGACCATAAAGACCAGCAGGATTGCGATAAGTATCGCAAAGCCCAGCGACTGGAATTCCTCCATCATGCTTTCATCCGTATCACCCTGCGAAACCGTCACGCCATCCGGAAGCGTAAGAGCCTGCACGGAAGCATTGATTTCATCTTTCGCGGTAAATTTCGCCGCAAGGCTGGGCTGACCGGAGACAGTGACCACATACTGATTGTTTTTGCGGTCAATACTCTGCGGGCTGTCGGAATACTCAATCGTAGCCACATCCATCAGCGGAACCTGCTGCCCCACCTGATTGGTAAGCATCAGCCCTGTCAGATCGTTGATGGTCTTATAACGATCCTTGGGGTATTCCACCCAAATATCGTATTCCTGACCGTCCTCGGTCAAGGTGGCGGCGTTTTTACCGCTGAGCGCGGAATTGACCGCACCCGCAACCTGCAGGGGCGAGAGCCTTTTGGCCGACGCACGCATCGTGTCGATTTCTACTTTTGCCTGCGGGTTGCCTTTTGTCGCGCTGGAAGAAACGTTGAGAATCTGTTCGTTATCCCGCATGGTCTTTTCGACCTGAACGGCTGCCGTTTTCAGATCGTCCAGATTGCTGCCTTCCAGCACAATATCAATACCGCCGCTGGAACCCATGGAACCCATGGAATCGCTGGAAGAGGTGACATTAATATCGCAGTCAAGCATGTCGCGCGTTTTTTTCTGCCAATCCTCCACTACCTCATCAGTCGTCATTTTGCGGTCGTCGCGGAGGTAAGCGGTGAGCGAGGCGTTGGTGCTTCCTGTCATCATGGAGTTCATTCCGGAGCCGCCGCCCGTGACGGAATAATGCTCCACATCAGGATTGCTCGCCGCCAGCGCCTCGATTTCGTCACAGATTTCACTGACGCGGCTTAGCTGCAATCCGGGACGCGTTTCAATATCGACCTTCACGACTCCTTCATCCACCTGCGGCATCATTTCCATGTTGATCTGCGTGACAAGCGCAAAGGAACCGATCAGCAGAATGACGGCGGTTCCGACCACCAGGACTTTGTGCGGAAGGATACGTCTGATCAGATTGCCATAGGATACCTCTACATGATGCATAAAGCGGTTAAAAGGGGCTTCCCGTTTTTCGCGGGGCTTGAAAATGTTAAAGAAAAGAGGAACCAATGTCAGCGCGCAGATAAGCGACGCGGTCAGCGAAAAGATGATCGTGAAGCCCAGCTGGCGGAATAACTGACCGGAGATGCCCTGCATCAGGCTGATGGGCAGGAATACGACCACCGTCGTGAAAGTGGAAGCCACCATGGAGGAAGCGACAAATCCCGCCCCCTCCAGGGCAACCTGTTTATAATCCTGCTTTTCACCGATGCTTCTTCTAAAGCAGCTTTCAATTACGACAATGGAACTGTCCACCATCATGCCGACGCCGACGACCATGCCGCCGAGTGACACGATGTTCAGCGAGAAGCCCATGGCATACATGAGAATCAGCGTTACAAGCAGGGAAACCGGCATGGAGCTGCCGACAATGAGCGATGCTTTCAGATCGCCGAAGAACAGGAACAATACAACCATTGACAGCAGGATGCCGAGCAGCAGGGTGCTGAATACGGCCTTTACGGAATTGACGATCATTTCGCTGTTGTCGTTAATGACATTGAACTGTACGCCCATATCGGCCCGGTTCAATTCATCCATCTGCTTCAGTACGGCTTTGGATACGCTTAATGTGGAAGCGCTCTGGCGTTTCTGAATGGACAGGGTTACGTTATCCTGCCCGTCATAGCGGCTCAGCGACTCCAAATCCTTGGTAGAACGGGAGATGGAAGCCACATCCGAGAGATGGATTACCTCACCGGAAGAAAGGGTAATCGGGATATTGCGCAGGGATTCCGCCGAATCGTACGAAACGCCGGTACGTACCGCAAGATTCTGGCTGCCCATATCCGCGTTGCCGCCGGGGATAGAGAAATCCGCACTGGAAACGACGTTGATAATCGAATCCATTGTCAGCCCATATTGGCGCATGCGGTCGTCCATCAGACGGACGCTGACGTATCTGTCATTGCCGCCGTATACCTCGACGCTCGCGACGCCCGCCAGTTTTTCAAATTCAGGCGTGATTTCGTCGTCAATAAAGTTTTTCAGGTCAATATCGCCTGTCGCCGCGGCGGACAGGATAATGGAAGGCATCGCGTTGACATCCAGCTCGATGATGATCGGGTCCTGGGCGTCGTCCGGCAGGGAGTTGCGGTACATATTGACCCTCTCCTGCAAATCCATGTGCGCAACGTCCATGTTCGTGCCGTATTCCATTTCAAGAATGACCATGGACATGTTTTCCATCGAACGGGACTGAATGTTTTTCACGCCGCTGATCGTGGATACTGCGTCTTCCACTTTTTTGGAAACCAGCTCCTCGACATCTTCGGGGCTTGCCCCGGGGTAGGTTGTCAGCGTGATCAGCATAGGCAGCTCGATATCAGGTGTCAGCTCCAAAGGAGACCGAAGAACAGCCATTGCTCCGAAAATCACCAGCGCCACTACGATAATGATTGCGGAAACAGGCCGTTTTAAAGTCAGTTTTGTAATATTCATTGAATGGCCCCCCGTTAAGCTTCTTCGGAAGCGGATTCGGAAGAGCCGGCCTGCGTGTCGGAGTCTTTCAGCACCACAGCGGCGCCGTCAAGAAGACGGGGATGCCATGTGATGATGACCTCGTCATCTGCGGTAATGCCGGAGACAATCTGAATATTTTTCATGTCGGAAACACCGATTTCCACATCGGTTTTCACAGCGACCCCGTCCCTGTAGACGTAAAGATAGGGCTTTTCGCCGTCATAATAGACCGCGTCGGCCGGGACAAGAAGACTGTCGGTCGCTTTTTCAGTAGCCGCATAGATTTTCACAGTGGCTCCGGTGAAAAGCGGCATATCGGCCTGACCGACGCTGGCTTTTACCGTAAAGAGCCCGCTTTGCGCGTTTACCATGGTGGAGATTTCCGCAATGGTGCCCGTCACGGTTTTTCCGCTGTTTTCCACCTGCACCTGATCGCCGACAGCAAGGTTCCCGACTGCGGACTGCGAAACACTGAACTGGACGGTCATAAGGCTTTTGTTTGAAACGGTGTAGGCGGGCTGGGAAACGGATGTAAGGTCATGTGCCGATATGTTCTTCTGTTCAACAATGCCGCTGATCGGAGCGTACACTTTGGTATATTCCAGCTGCTTCGCCTGTGCTTCGAGAGCCACCTCGGAGGCGTGCAGCCCGGCGTCGACCGTTACCTCCGTATCGTCGCGGCTGATACCGGCCGCCTGGTCATAGGCTTCCTTGGCGGCATTGTATGAGATCTGCGCGTTCCGGTATGCAGTACGGGCGGAACGTAAAGTCGGATCGTCGTCATCCTCCAAATCTTTGACTCTTGCATGAGCGAGACTATATTGGCTATAGGCTGCCTGATAATCCTCCTCAGCTTTTTTATATTCCTCACTGTCCGGTTCGTGTTTCTTTTTTTCTGCATCCGCGGCATCCATATCCGCTCGCGCCTTGTCCTCCGATTTCTGCGCGTTCAGCAGCTCGTCGTCCGCGTCATCATTTAAATTTCTCAGTGAACTGCGTGCGGAATTCAGCTGTGTCTGCGCGGCGTCCAGCTGTGCTTTGAGCGAAATCAGGCTGGAATCATACCCGCTGCCAAGCCTCTGCTCGGCTTCAATTTTCGATGCCTCCAGCTGCGCGGCCGCGGTATCATATGCAAGCTGCAGGTCGACCGGGTCAATTTCATAGAGCAGGTCGCCGGCCTTCACCTGTTGCCCGACTTCAAAATAAGTGTTTAATACCGTTCCCGACACTTTCGGAAACACCTGCACCTGCTGGTCCGGCTCGACTGTACCGATAAATTCGCCGTTCAGCGCGACGTCGCCGACTGTCGGACGGCTTGCGCTGACAGTTACCTGCGAAGCGATTACTTCTGCCGCCGGCTCCGAATTGCCGGCCAGGCGAACGGCAACCGCCGCGCCCGCGGCTACGACTGCAACGCAGCAAATGGTGATAATTACTTTTTTACTCACAAAAAGAACCTCCTGTATCCCCTCTTTTTCATTATACCAATTTATTCTAACGATTAATTATGAACCCTGTGTTTCAACAATTGAGAAAAAAGTGAATAATTCATGAACGAAAAGTATTATTTTTCCCTGAAAAAGCTCTTCTCATTTTTCCGCTTCTCTGCTAGTATTAAGGAAAACAGTCTAAAGGAGGAAAACCGCAATGGGAAGTATTCTGATTGTTGACGATAATATGAAAATCCGGAACCTGATCGATATCTATCTGCGCAGGGAGGGTTTCTCAACCATCAAGGCGGAGGACGGCGCCGAAGCGATGGCCCTTTTGGAAACGCAGCAGGTGGATTTGATTATCGCGGATGTAATGATGCCGAATCTTGACGGCTACGACCTGCTCAGACAGCTGCGGGAAAACAGAATCGAAATACCGGTGCTGATGGCAACCGCGAAGACCGAATTCGCGGACAAGCGCAAAGGCTTTGAACTGGGCGCCGACGATTACATGACCAAGCCGCTGGATATGGAGGAACTGACGCTGCGGGTCAGGGCGCTGCTTCGCAGAAGCAAAATTTACAGCGAGAACCGTATCGTGATGGGGGACGTTGTGCTGGATTACAACAGCCTTGAGGTCCGCCTGCCCGAAGAAACGGTCGTCCTGCCGCAGAAGGAATTCTACCTGCTCTATAAGCTGTTTTCCTATCCCAACCGTATTTTTACCAGGCAGGAGCTGCTCGACGACATCTGGGGAATGGATACCGATACCAGCCCGCGTGCGGTGGATGTACATATCAAGCGGCTGCGGGAGCGGTTTGAACAGGTGAAAACATTTGAAATTGTGACCATTCGGGGGCTGGGCTACAAAGGCGTCCAGCATACGGCTTGAAACGGTTTTACGGCACGGTTCATGCAAAAGTCGTTGCCGTTATGCTGGTTGTGATTCTGATCTCCGTGGTGATACCATATTCGACATTTATTGCCTACTATAAACAATATGTAGGAGAAGAGGTAAAATATTTCTTTATACAAAGCCTGAAAATATCCGCCGGCTATCTCGAAGAGCATGGCCTGCCCCTGGAAGATATGGAACAGTTATATAGTGTGGGAACGTTCCGGGTCCTTGTGCAGCCGGATACCAAAGGGCTTGCTTTGACGCCGGAACAGGAAAAGATGCTGAAGTCCGAAAAAGAGCCGGTCATTACCAACTGGCAGGGAGAAAACGAGGTTTATGCGGCGGTTGCGCGCTATCAGGATGTTTATGTCATCTGGCGTCTCCAGACCGACGGCTTATTTCAGAAAACGCATTTCGCCGGGATGCTTGCGCTGCTTGTCTCCATTCTCGTCGGTTCCTTTATAGCGATTGTCGCGGGGCGTAAAATGACCGGCCCGATCCGGAAGCTGAACGACGCGACCAAACGGGTGGCGGCCGGGGAGTTTTCGTTACAGCTCAAAAATCCTTACAGGGATGAAATTGGCTCCCTGATCAACAGCTTCAATATTATGACGCGTGAGCTTGCAAGCGTCGAGATGCTGCGCAGCGATTTTGTATCCGACATTTCACATGAGTTTAAAACGCCGCTGACGGCGATTGAAGGCTACGCGAAGCTTCTGGTGGACGAAATAGATCCCGATGAGCGAAGAGGGTATGTTCAGATTATCATGGAGGAAACACAGCGGCTTTCTACGCTGGCGCAGAATATTCTCACCCTGAACAAGCTGGAAAAGGGGAATATTCCGGTGCAGCGGAGCCGGGTCTGCATTGATGAACAGATCCGGCGCGTGCTGACGCTCTGCGAGCCGAAGTGGAGCGCGAAGCATCTGGAACTGGAACTTGAACTGGACGAGGCGGAGATAGAAGGATTGGAACCGCTGCTCATGCAGGTTTGGACAAACCTGATTGATAACGCGATCAAATTTTCCGCAGACGGCAAAAAAATATGGATCACACTCATTAACGCGGACAGGCATATCATATTCCGAATTCAGGACGAGGGGCCCGGAATCCCGGAAATTGACCGCAACCATATCTTTGAAAAGTTTTATAAAGGGGACAAATCCCGCGGCAGCGACGGCAACGGGCTCGGGCTTTCGATTGCGCGGCGTGTGGTGGAAATGCACAATGGGATGATTTCGGTGGCGAACCCGGAACAGGGCGGAACCTGCTTTACGGTTACCCTGTGAGCCTTTCCATTTCAGGGGGTTTGTGCTATAATGCTTCCGTTGTGTGACGCAAGCTTAAAACAGTGGGAGTCTTTGCAATTGGAGAAAAAACAGGCATTCCTGAAAGGCCTGAAGGATGGAATCCCGATCTGTCTGGGATATCTTTCGGTTTCCTTTACATTTGGCATGATGGCGGCTGAAAACGGGCTGCCGTATTGGATTTCGCTGCTGATTTCCATGACCAACCTGACCTCGGCCGGGCAGTTTGCGGGAACGGCGCTGATCCTTTCGGGCGGAGCGTTTGCGGAGATTGCCGTCACAACCTTTGTCATCAATATCCGTTATATGCTGATGTCCCTTTCCCTCGCCCAGAAAGCCGACCCCGCAATGTCTGCCGGTCAGCGGCTTCTGCTTTCGTTCGGCATTACGGATGAAATATTCGCGGTGGGCGTTCAGCAGCCGGGGCTGCTCACAGCGCCCTATCTTGCGGGCCTGATTTTTGCCCCCTACTGGGGCTGGGCGCTGGGCACCCTGACAGGCGCGACCGCTACAGGCCTGCTGCCGGCGGCGCTGCGCAGCGCGCTCGGCGTGGCAATTTACGGAATGTTTCTCGCGATCATCATCCCTCCGGCCAGAAAGGTGCGCCCGGTGGCAATCACCATCATCATTGCTGCGGCCATGAGCTGCATCTTCCGCTATACGCCGTTGCTGAACCGGATTTCAAGCGGATGGGTAATCATCCTGTGCGCCGTTGCGGCCGCCGGCTATTCCGCCCTGCGCTACCCTGTCAGCGAAGCGGGGGAGGAGGATGCGCAATGAATCTGCCTTATATTTTGACGTCTGTTTTTGTGATGGCGCTGGTTACTTACATACCGCGCATGGTCCCTCTGGTTTTTATGAAACGCAGAATACAGAACCGCTTTGTAAAATCGCTGCTTGAATATGTCCCCTACGCGGTGCTGGCGGCGATGACGATCCCCGATATCCTCTACGCGACGTCGGGAATCGTGTCCGCGCTCATCGGGCTGGCCGCCGCCCTGATTCTGGCCTACTCGGGCAAAGGGCTCCTGACGGTAGCCCTGGGTTCCACAGCCGCGGTGTTCCTTACGGAACAGGTTGTCCGGCTGTTTATTTGAATAGAAGAAAATCCGGTGCGGCCCAGCCGCACCGGATTTTGATCTATTGGTTGGACTGAAAGAACCTGCGCAGCGGCGGCACGATTGCGGCGCCGATCACAACCGCGACAAACGCCTCCGCGAGCCCGTTGGTAAATACGACAGTCAGAATAAATTTTGAAAAGCTTTCAAACGCGATCTCTTTCGCGGCGGCATATTCCTGCCCGAACAAAACGTAAATCCCGCCCATTACCAGGCCTGTGTTGACGGCGGAACCGGCAAATGCGGCAATCGCGGCCGCGATGCGGACTTTTGCGGCTCCGGCCTCGTTATGCACCAAGGCCCGGAAAATCAACCCCGTCACCACACCGATCAGAATCCGGGGCACGAGCGCAATGATCAGCGCTTTGAAGCTGCCCGAGCCGGTCCCGGGAACGGCGATCAGGGGCGAAAAAACGAACGATACCAGGGAAGGCTCCATGGTGTTTTTGATGATGCTGGTGATGCCGAACACCGCGCCGAGGATGCCTCCGGCTTTCGGCCCCAGAAGAATCGCGCCGATAATCACCGGAATATGCACCGTTGTGGCTTTGATCACCACCAGGGGAATATACCCCAAAAACGGCACAAACGCGACGAGGGCCACAATAGCCGCCATGAGCGCGACCTGTGCGAGGTAGCGGGTTTCTGATTGATTTTTCACAAAAAATTCCTCCTGCTGTCACTCCCGCAAAGCGGGATGTAACGCTTATTTGGAAACTACCGGTTTTTTTGATACAGGAGCCGCAGCCCGTCGTGCAGCAGGCGGGGGCGGTACAGAACCGTATGGCTGCAGAGCGGCGCAAGCACCCCGGCGATTTCGCCGGTCGCGGCGACAGACGCGCTTTCCCCAAGCTCGGCTATGTAGCGCGCGGTCATGCCGTCCAGCATGGAAATGGCGCCGTACAGCGCGCCGGATTTGATCGCATCCACTGTTCCGCGCCCGATCAGCGGCGCGTGCGCATCGAAGGAAACCAGCGGGAGCTGGGCGGAACTCTGGCATAAATGCTCCAGCGCGCTTTCCACGCCGGGCAAAATCGAACGGCCGACCAGCACGCCGTCTTTGTCGATCGCGGAGAAAGTGGTGGCGCCCGCCAGATTGATCACGATCAGCGGCGGCGCGAATTCATGCAGCGCCCCGATGGCTGTGGCGATAAAATCCGAGCCTACTGTGCCCGCGCTGTCCACGCGGAGGTTCAGCCCTGTCCGCATGCCCGCGCCGACCACCAGAACCTTTCCCGCCGCCAGCTGCCCGGCCGCACACTGCGCGGTGCGGGTGAGGGACGGCACCACGGAGGAGATCACGGCGCCTTCAATGGCGTCCGTGTCGATTCCGCGGAAGGATAGGACTGCGTGCATCGCCGCAGCAAGCTGGTCTGCCGTTGCGAGGGGATCGGTTCCGATGGAAGTATAGACAGCCTGTTTTTCGCCGTCATACGCGGCAAGCGAAAGAATACGGTTGTCGATATGGACGGTCAGAACCACGGCATACACCTCCTGATAAAATTGACCGGATTTCCTGCTTTTATGATACCCCGCCGGACGGCTGCTGTCAATGTGCGAATGATTTTTATAAAAAGCGGCTAACTTCTATTTACTTGGTTCAAAATATGATATACTGGGACAGATACTTTCGGGAAGGGATGTGAACCGGTTGGCGATCAATAAAGCGATGCGGGCCGCGCTGAAAGCGCTGTCCTATCCCGATCTCAACGTCAAAAAGAATTACCAGTCGCTGCGTCAGGTGAAAAATATCGCTTTGCCCAAGCTGCCGTTTTATAAAACGTGGGATCATCAGATTTCCCGGGATGGGCGCGATATCCCTGTGCGCCTGTTTGCGCCGGAGGGCTGCCCCGCCGGCATTCTTGTGTTTTTTCACGGAGGCGGCTGGGTAACCGGAAACATTGACAGCTATACCCGCGTCTGCGCCGATATGGCCCGGATCACCGGGCGGCTGGTCATCTCGGCGGACTACCGGCTGGCGCCCGAGCACCGGTTTCCGGCGGCGCTGGAGGACTGCTATGCGGTCGCCGAGGAAGTATACGCCTGCTCGGTGCTGTTTGGAATGCAGCGGGAGCAGATCGTACTGATCGGCGACAGCGCGGGCGCCAATCTGGCCGCCGCGGTTTCCCTGATGGCGCGCGACAAGGGGGGATTTCTGCCCTCCGCGCAGATTCTGATTTATCCGGCAACTTACTTCGACCATTCCGAAAAATCGCCGTTCGGGTCGGTGCGGGAAAACGGGACCGGTTATCTTCTGACCGCGAAACGCATCTGCGATTATATGGAGCTTTATCAGAGCAGCCCGGAAGACCGGATGAATCCGTATTTTGCGCCGCTTCTGGCGCAGTCGTTCGAACACCAGCCCCGCACCTTGATTATCACCGCGCAGTATGACCCGCTGCGGGATGAGGGGGAGGCTTACGGGCGGCATCTGGCGGCGGCCGGCAACGAAGTGGAAGTCCATCGCATCGCGGACGCCCTGCATGGATTTTTTGCACTGCCGCCCCGCTTTATGCATGTGAAGCGTACGTATCAATATATCAACCGTTTTCTGAATGGGGAGGACGTTTCGTGAGGAACAGAAGAGCCGCCGATTGGAGCAGGCTGGACAACGCGGCTAAAATTTTTCCGCCCGCCAGCAGCAAGCGGGACAGCAAGGTGTTCCGGTTTGCCTGCGAGCTGTTTGAAGAGGTGGAACCGGAACTGTTGCAGGCCGCGCTGGAACAGACTGTCGACATGTTCCCGATTTTCAGGTCGGTGCTGCGTAAGGGCCTGTTCTGGTACTATCTGGAAGCGAGTACGCTGGAACCGGCGGTCCACGCCGAAAATAAAATGCCGTGCAGCCCGCTTTATGACGGCGACCGCAGGGATTTGCTCTTTCGCGTTATTTATTATCGCCGGCGTATCAGCCTGGAGGTCCATCATGCGATCGCCGACGGCACGGGCGCCATGCAGTTTTTAAGGATGCTGGTTTATCATTATCTTTCTGCCCGTTACGCGGGCGATTTTCCGGATGGTCCGCCGCCGATGGACTATGACGCGTCGATGACCCAGCGCAGGGCGGACAGCTTTCAGAAATATTATTCGGGAAAACGGCGCGTGAAAATGGAGAAGATGCCGCCCGCCTACCAGATTCGCGGGATACGCCTGCCGACGGGGCAGATGCGCGTGATTGAGGGCGCAATGTCCGCCCGTGCGGTGCTGGACGCGGCGCACAGCTACCACGCCACCATGACGGTATTTCTGTCCGCCGTCCTGCTGTGCGCCATCCACGACGAAATGCCGCTGCGGCGCGAACGCGAACGCGTTGTACTGATGGTGCCGGTAAATCTGCGCAAATATTTTTCGTCCGAGTCGGCGCGCAATTTTTTCAGCATCATCCGCGTCGGGCACTGTTTTGCCAGTGACGGGAAAACGCTGGGCGAGGTGGCAGAACAAATCGGCCGCGTGTTTGCGCGGGAGCTGACCACCGAGCGTTTAGGGCACCGGATGGACGACCTTGCGGCGCTGGAACACAACGTATTCGCACGGCTGGTGCCGCTCGCTTTCAAAGATCTGGGGATGGCCGCGGCCAACCGTATGGCCAGAAGGGCGATCACAGCGTCGATTTCCAATATCGGGAAGGTGGACATGCCGCCTCCCATGCGGGACCATATCCGGAAGTTTGACGTTTTTACAAGCACCGACCGGCTCCAGATGTGTATGTGCTCCTATCAGGATAGGCTGGTGCTGAGCTTCAGCTCTGTATTTGCGGATACAGATATCGTAAGGCGGTTTTTCCGGACGCTGACGGGTATGGGGATTGATATGGAAATCATCAGCAACTCTTTGGATGAGGAATGAGGTGGTTGTTTGCAGTATTGCGGTAAATGCAAAGTTCATGTAGCGGGCGGCAAAAAACGCTGTCCGCTCTGCCAGGGCGGCCTGACCGGAAGCGGCGAGCCGGAGAATGAAGCGTTCCCCGTCTTGCCCGAATGGTACAGCCGGAGCGGGCTGCTTCTGAGGGCGCTGATATTCCTCTCGGTGACGGCGGCAGTGGTATGCTTTGCGGTGAATGCACTGTTTCCCGTGGGGCGGATATGGTCCCTGTTTGTCGCGGTTGGGATTGCGTTTATGTGGCTTGGCATTGCAACGGCGCTGCGCAAGCGCCATAACATTCCCAAAACCATCCTGTGGGAGGTGGTGCTCCTGTCCGTTTTCTCGGTCTTTTGGGATCTGCTGGCGGGGAAGGGCTGGTCCGGCTGGTCAGTGGATTATGCCATCCCGAGCCTGTGTGTATTTGCGCTGCTTTCCATGATGGTGATTGCAAAAATATTGCGGATTCAGGTGAAGGACTATCTCATCTACCTCATGATCGGCACGCTGTTCGGAATTCTTCCCATCCTGTTTCTGCTGACCGGTATTGTGCGCGTCCGGTACCCGTCTATTCTGTGTGTGGCGGCAAGCGCTGTTTTTTTAACCGCGCTGCTCTCCTTTCAGGGACGCAACATGCGCGCGGAGCTGAAGAAGAAACTGCACCTGTAAATGGGCTGTTTATCACAAGATATGGTGCCGTCGGCAAAAAAATCTACTAAAGATTGTGATTTGCGGTTGACTTTTCGACCCTGATGATTTATGCTTAATATGCATTCAACGGGCATCATAACTGATGCGGAAGAAATAGACGACCCCCGGCATCGGGAAAACAAGACAATGGAGGGCTGCAAAATGGGCGACAAGACGGGACAGATGATAGGCGAAGGCGTAAAATTCGAAAGGATTCGCAGGATTACCGGTTACCTTGTGGGGACGGTTGACCGCTGGAACAACGCGAAGCGCTCCGAAGAGCATGACCGTGTGAAGCATGGCGTGGGCGCCGGCCTGGAGCGGTTATAAGAATATGCGGGAAGGGCGGCCTGCGGGCCGTCCTTTTCTTTGGAGGAATTGCTGATGTCTGCTATCCGGCTTGCGGGTGTGATCCGGGAATCCATTGTGGATGGGCCGGGTTTTCGGTTCGTCGTGTTCGTGCAGGGCTGCCCGCACCACTGCAAAGGGTGCCATAATCCCCAGTCGCACGACTTTGCGGGCGGCTATCTCTGTGATACGGGCACGTTGCTGGCAGAGATCCGGAAAAACCCGCTGCTGTCCGGGGTCACTTTTTCCGGCGGGGAGCCCTTCTGCCAGCCAGGGCCTCTTGCCGAACTGGGGGCAGAAGTGAAAAAGCTGGGGCTGAACCTGATCGTTTACAGCGGCTATACCTATGAGAAGCTCAACAAAATGAACAGCCCCGATGTGCATGCGCTGCTGGATTTGTCCGATTATCTCATCGACGGAAAATTTTTGCTGGAGCAAAGAAATCTGCTGCTGCGCTACCGCGGCAGCGACAACCAGCGCATCGTTGACTTGAAACGTACCCGGGAACAGGGCGACGTGGTTACTGCGGAGCTGTAAAGGAAAAAGGACGCCGGCCGGCGTCCTTTTCAATTGTTCTGCTGGTTATTTACGAGAAAGCGCCCATACGTATCAGCTGCTGTGCCGTCATACCGATCAGGGCCGCGCTGTCCGGCTGCTTTTCCGCGAGACCTGCGGCGGGAAGGTCTCCGGCTGCTTCAATATCATAAAAACAGCCCACAAGACGGCCCGATGAACCTTCGCCGGGTTGGCTCAAAACTCCGACAAAACTCCCCGCGAAACCGCGCTGCGGCGTATGATCCACCTCTACCGAGGCAATTCCGCGGTCGATCGTACCCTGTACCAGCTTGCCCGCAAATCCGCCGGCGGCGGTGCCGGACAGGTTCCCGGAGACCGTCCCGGTGACGGTGCAGTCGGTCAGCATGCTGGCTGGGCCGTCCACCGCGCCGCAAATTCCGCCCGCGATACCGCCGGTGACGGTGACGTCCG
>JAEXAZ010000199.1 GCA_023394255.1 Bacillota bacterium
AGCGAAGCCAATATGCCTGGGCACCAAAAAATTCTCACACTCCGAAAGAAGTGTGAGAATTTTTGATTTGTATGACTAATACTCTTGTCTAACGTCAAAGCAAACGAGATATTGATGTTGGAGGAGATAAAGCCGGCAGGAGAACATACAGAGAAAGATGTAGTAACAAAGGTAGTCCGGCAACGGCTAAACGTGCTTGGAGTGGCCAAAGCGCTGGTTCGCAATGGGGTACTGCCGTTCTATCGGGGGTGCGGACCTTCCGTTAGTGCGATTCTGATCGAAAACGACCGTCACATCTGCCGAAAGAGATTCCAATTTAAATCGTGTATTTCTTAAAGCAGTCAAAAAAGCTTCCGACTGTCAGTCTTTTCCGTATTTGATTACATTAACATCAGTCACCATCATCAGCCCCTCGTTTACCATTTTCCCGATAACGGGGATCGCCTTTTCAATCTGTTCGGCCGTATCAATTGCTTCAATAACGACCGGCAGACTGGAGCTCAGATCGAGGATGCGTGTGGTGTGAATGGCTTTCCCTTTGCCATAACCCTCTATGGCGCGTGTTACGGTTACGCCCGCGATTCCGGACTCCTTTAATTTGTAGACAATTGCGCTGTAAAGATTATGTCCTTTGTATTTTGAATCCTCGCTGACATAAATTTTAAGCAATTGGCAGTTGTCTCCCGGTTTCATAGATTTTCATCTCCTTATCAGAATGATATGAGTAATTTCCCAATGGCATACCCGAATACATAACCTATGATGCCTAAAACAAGAGAGCCCAGTATATAGGTAAACGCGTTGAGTTTTTCACTTTCCTGAAAGAGATTGAAGCCCTCGTACATAAATGTGGAAAAGGTGGTGTATGCGCCTAAAAAGCCGTCGCCCAAGAGCAGATAGGTCTCATTCCCAGCGTCAATACCTGTTACTATTCCAAGAAGTATCGCCCCTGTGATATTTATTATAAACGTTCCTGCCGGGAATGCCGTATTGGATTTTTGGGATATGATCTTTCCCAATTGAAATCTGCACAGTCCCCCAAACATTCCGCCGATGCCAACCAAAATCAAGTCCAATTAATCCACATCGCTTTCACTTTCTATAATGTTATCTACAATTTCATTTTGCCTAAACAGTTTTGAGCCTATTTCGCGGGCGGCCACACTTCCAAAATACGCCGCTCCAAGTCCAAGCGCAATACTTACAGTCACATAGGAAATGGCGGAAAAATAATCCCCGCTTTGTATGAGCCCGACTGTTTCCTTGCATAGAGTGGAAAATGTGGTGAAGGCCCCTAAAAAACCTGTTGTCGCGCCGAGACGGACATCCGAGTCAAATGCCCATACTTCAAACGCAATGGTTAATATGGAAGCCATGACGAAAGCGCCCAAAACATTCACAAAAAGCGTATTGAGCGGAACATTTTCATGATAGTTATAGATTTGAACGCCTTTTATCAGATATCTTAGTATCGCCCCGATGAAACTCCCGCAACCGATGTATATATATTTCCTCATAAGCCAACGACCTCATAATTTTTTATTGTTACCAGTCCTTTTTTCCGCGCTGCCGTTTTCGCCGCTTAAGATTCGCACTTTGGTGTCAATGCCTTTACATTCATTTTGAACCGAACCATACGTATCAGAAGATAAAATATAGATCTCTGAAGATTTCATGAGTTCGGCTAACGGTATCTTAAGGACGGGATTTCATTTTCCATCTGTTGCAAAAGAGTACTATTAAAGTCAAAAACAATATTTTTGATCATAGGGTCTGCTCGTTCTGGGATTGTTATTTTCAGCGTAATTATACTCCCATCAGTATAGTTTTTCATTCAAGGCTATGCCAAGAACTAAAACAAAAAAGCTGATACCTCTGCCCGAAGCAGAAGTCATCAGCTTTGTAAGCGGTTCCGGCATAGCCGTGGGAGAACCTCTTTCCCATATAAGTATTATACCATATAGCCGCTCTGTTTTTCAACACAAAACCCGGGTCGGTGTTAAAATATCGGACAGTATACATTAGCCCAGGCGATAGCTCAAATCGCCGGATGCGGCAGAAAGCAGCATCTGTCCGCCGTTGGCAGGCCGGGCGAGAACGCATGGAGTGAACGCTTTTTCTCAATCCTGAAAAAAGAAATTGTGCATTGGCACATTTATCCGACTCGGGAAGCCGTCCGTCAGGCCTTAAAGATAACTCACTGAAAGTACCGTGAATTTAACAAGTTAAAATCATTTTATCAGAAAGGTGTTGCGTGCGCTGTAAGCATTTAACCCTACCTGCATAGTGGGTAGGTATGTGGGTGCTTTTTTAATTAAAATAAAAATAAGTGGCTTAAACGAACTGTTTAAGCCACTTATTGATGGTTGCGGAGGCAGGATTTGAACCTACGACCTTCGGGTTATGAGCCCGACGAGCTACCGGACTGCTCCACTCCGCGATATTATTAAATCATCTTGCACACACCCTAGCGATGAGCGCTTATACATAATACCACATACCATATTGAATGTCAATAACAAATTTGTTGTTTATTGCATATTTTTTAGATACCAAAAAAAAGAAAAAGAACTTGAATTTTATAGTCAAGTTCTTCTCAGCAAGTGGTGGAGATGATCGGGATCGAACCGACTACCTCTTGAATGCCATTCAAGCGCTCTCCCAGGTGAGCTACACCCCCACGAGGATGGTGATCCATCGGAGATTCGAACTCCGGACACCCTGATTAAAAGTCAGGTGCTCTGCCAACTGAGCTAATGGATCATGTCGTATTTTGCGTAGATTTCTGTATGACGCTTGATTATTATAGCAAAGAGGATGGGGGTTGTCAACCTCAAACTTCTATTTTTTTGGAATTTTTTCTTTTCGTGGGAATTCTAGTGACAAATGGAAGAGAATGAGCTATGCTAAGAACATATATTCGAAAATTTGGGAGGAAGGTGCATGCTTACATGGGAAAGCGGTGTGCAGGAACTGCAGGGCGTGGGCACACAGCGGTCTGAGCTGCTGAAAAGATTGGGCATCATGACTTTGGGCGATCTGCTGTCACATTATCCGCGCGGATATCTTGATTTGTCTTCGCCTTGCGGAATCGCGGAAGCGCCTTACGATGAAGTATGTGCGGTTTTAGCAACGGTTATCCGGAAGTCGGACGAAATACGGCTGCACGGCGGAATGAAACTGTATAAAGTTACAGCGGCCGACGACTCGGGCGTGCTGGAACTGACTTTTTTTAACACGAAATATCTGGTGGAGAAGCTGGAGTACGATACCCCCTATTTATTTTATGGACGGGCAGAGGGGGCAAGAAATCGCCGGTCAATGACAGCCCCTTCGGTATATCCCGCAGATTCGGAGTACCCGTTTGTGGCAGTCTATGCGCTCACGGCGGGCCTGACCGGGGGGATGCTTTCGGGGCTGATAAAACGGGCACTGAAGCTGAATCTGCAGCTGCCGGAGATACTGCCGGAAACAGTGCGGCTGGCCTATCACCTCATTGGCATCAAGGAAGCGGTTTATTCCATTCATTTTCCAACCGGCCGGGGACAACTGGAGCGGGCGCGCAGGCGGCTGGTTTTTGAGGAGCTGTTTCTGCTCGCGGCCGGTATTGGAGCACTGAAAACACGCACCAGGGTATGCCGCGCGGCGGCTATGCAGCCGCATTCTCTGCAGCCCTTCTATGACGCCCTGCCGTTTACGCTTACGGGTGCGCAGCTTCGGGCAATCGGCGACCTTGTCCATGATATGCAGCGGACAGTCCCCGCTAACCGCCTGGTGCAGGGGGATGTCGGCTCCGGCAAAACGATGGTGGCGGCAGCGGGTGTTTATTTCGCGTCCCTTTCCGGGGCGCAGTCCGCGATGATGGCGCCTACCGAACTGCTGGCACGTCAGCACTATGAAGGGCTGGCGCCGCTTTGCAAAAAGCTGGGCATCAAGATAGAACTGCTGACGGGGTCCATGACGGCGGCGCAGAAACGGGAGGTTTACCAGCGGCTGTCCCGGGGAGAAGCGGATTTTTGCGTGGGAACCCACGCGCTGCTTTCCGAAGGGGTTGCATTTCGGCGGCTGGGACTTGTTGTGACGGACGAGCAGCACCGGTTTGGCGTGGCGCAGAGGGCGGCGCTGCAGATGAAAGGGGAGCACCCGCATACGCTGGTAATGTCGGCCACCCCGATTCCGAGGACGCTTGCGCTGATGGTCTACGGGGAGCTGGATATCTCCGTGATTGACGAACTCCCGCCCAACAGAAAGCCGGTGAAGACCTATAAGATCAGCTCTTCCAAACGAGAACGGGCGTTCGGGTTTATCCGGCAGCATCTCGACAGGGGACTGCAGGCTTACATTGTCTGCCCGCTGGTCGAGGACGGGGAGGAGAACACCGGCCTGCAGGCGGCATCCAGTTATGTGGTGGAGCTGGGCTCCAGGGCGTTTTCAGGCTATACACTGGGGCTCCTGCATGGCAGGATGAAGGCGGCTGAAAAGGAAAGGACCATGGCGGGGTTCAAAAACGGTGAAATTCAGATTCTGGTTTCCACGACCGTGGTGGAGGTCGGAGTTGACGTCCCCAATGCGGTGATCATGATGGTCGAAAATGCCGAACGGTTCGGACTGAGCCAGCTGCACCAGCTGCGCGGCAGGGTAGGGCGGGGGAAGGAACAGTCCCATTGCATCCTCGTGTCCGACAGCCGCAACCCGGATACGGTCAGCCGCCTGCAGATGATGTGCAGCTCCAACGATGGATTTGAGATTGCGGAATATGACCTGAAAACCCGCGGGCCGGGGAATTTTCTCGGCCATCAGCAGCACGGGCTGCCCCAGCTGCGGATTGCCGACCTGACGGAAGACCTTGATCTCGTGCGGGACGCGCAGGCTGCGGCAGCGCAGCTGCTGAGCGCTGATCCCGCGCTGGAGCGTCCGGAGAACGCCAGCCTCAGGCACGCGGTGGAACGGCTGATGAGCCAGGTGGGCGAACGCCCCAACTGAACAGTCAAAAACGGCCGCGGTATGCACCGCAGCCGTTTCAAGATCAGCTTACCTTTCGGATGATTCCCATCGGGGTTTGCTCGCTGCACTGTCCGAGCGGGTTATCTTTCAGAATTTTGCACAAAAGATCCCGGTCCATGGACCGGTCGGAGGCGCCGAGAATCTGGCCTTCCAGATCGTTGATATCGGTGATGGCCACCTGCGTGCCGACAGCGGCCGCGATTTCCCCGGCGACCTCATCGGGCCTGTCCGGCCCCAAAACGACGTAATGGTTATAGGGCGGAAGCGTAAAATGGCAGGGCCCGTCGATGCTGCGCGCCTTATAGCCTGCGATCTGATAAAACCAGCCGCGCTTGTGGAACAGCTTGCCGATGGCCGAAACCGCCGCCGCAAACAGAATCCGGACGGTGCCGCATTCCTGAAGGGCCATTTCCATGGTTTCCGGAATACCAAGGCCGATGCCATACGGTGTTTTCAGAACAAATTTGCACAAAAACCTTGCCAGCGGACGCGGATGAATCTCCTCCATCGGAATGGCGCGCTTTTGCGTGCAGGCTACCGCCTTTTCCGTGATAAAAACAATGTCGCCGTCCTCGATTAAAGGGGAGGCATATTTCTTGACCACCTCGACAATTTGATCCTTGTCGGTGATTACATGCGTTTTAATGCAAAGACGGCGGTATCCGACACCGTTTACCGTAATAATTTCTGTTTTTTCCGGGTTGACAACATAGCCCGCCCCGATTTCCTCATTGGTTTCATTGACTGGGTTTGCCTCGTTGATTTCGTTTGACATTTCGACCCCCGCTTTACTTCATTCATCTGTCATTATCATGCAGTATTATCTCAAAAATTATACAACACCCGTATGCAATAGTCAAATGGAACCCATGATTTTCAACCGGTGGTTCGCAGGGCACAGCGGTCCCTCCAGACGCACCAGACGGTAATTGTGGCAATGACCACGGCGCCGCCCAGAAGCGCAAACACGCCGGGGCGTTCCCCCGTAAACAGGAACACCCAAACCGGATTCAGCAGCGGTTCAATTGCTCCCAAAAGGGAACAGGCCAGCGGCGGGCAGTCTTTTACCGCGATGCCGTAAAGCAGATACGGGATGCCCAGCTGGACAATCCCCAGAGTGAGGATGCTGAGGACGGCGGGCATTGTGACGGGCGTCTCGTAGACAAACAGGAACGGGATGCCGACCGCCGCCGTGAACAGGTGCCCCAGAAGGATGCCGCTCATGCGGCTTTCCTCATCGGTGCTTCCGGTGGCAAGGTACATGGCCGCCATCGAAAGGCCCGCCCCGATGGCGACAAAGTTGCCGAACAGGTTGCCGGGCGAGAGCTGGTCGAAGAAAAACAGGGAGATGCCGCCCATTGTAACCAGCACTGTCAGCAGGTCGGGAAGGGTAACCTTCTGTTTCAGGAAAAGGACCGATAAAATCAAGATAAAAACAGGGGCGGTAAATTGCAGAACGATCGCGTTGGCCGCCGTGGTCAGCTTATTTGCGGAAACAAACAGCAAAAAAGTGACCGCCAAAAAAATCCCGCTGCGGACGGACGCGCGGTTAAGGCGGAAGGTCTGCCCGGTATAGCGCTGATAGGCAAGCACACAGGCCGCCGAAAACAGGCTGCGCCAGCCGGCGATGACCAGGGGGTTCCACGGAATCAGCTTGATAAAGATTCCGGCGATGCTCCAAAGCGATGAGCAGATGACCATCAGCAGGATCGCCCGCTTTTCCGGTTTCAGATGAACCATGTCTTACATCCTTCTTTTGAAAAAATATTACACCATATCATAGCTTACTTTCCGCTAAAATTCAATGGCTGGAAAGAAATGCTTTATTATTTTGCAAAAACTGTGTATAATAATGGGTATTGAATTGCGAAAAATGGGTTTGCAAAAGGTAAATCATTTGCATAAAAATACTAAATGTATTAGGAGTCAACATGGTTTTTGCAAATTTGCTGTTTATTTATCTGTTCCTGCCGCTGAATATCCTGTTCTATTTCCTGTCCAAAAAAATTGTTTGGCGGAACCTTGTGCTGGTTGCTTTCTCGTTTGTATTCTACGCATGGGGAGAACCGGTCTGGGTAATGCTGCTGCTTTTTTCGGCCTCATTCGACTATATGCACGGCCGGATGATTGAGCGGTACCGCGGCACATGGCTGGCGAAGGCCGCCGTTCTTTCTTCGCTGGTCATAAACCTGTCGCTGCTTGGAACCTTTAAATACAGCGGATTTTTTGTGCGGAATCTCAACGCGGTTTTTGGCACCCGGTTTTCCGTACCGTCCTTTGCGCTTCCGATTGGAATTTCTTTTTACACATTTCAGACGATTTCTTATGTGATCGATGTTTACCGCGGGGATACTAAAGCGCAGACCAACCCGGTTTATTATCTGCTCTACCTTTCCATGTATCACCAGCTGGTGGCGGGGCCGATTGTGCGTTACCGGGACATTGACCGCGAAATCCGCACGCGCACGACGGATGCCGCCGGATTTTCCGAAGGGCTGACCCGTTTTATTTTCGGGCTGGCGAAAAAGGTGCTGATAGCAAACACGGCGGGAGATCTGGCCTCCCAGTATCTGAACGGGGAACTGGCGGGGCTGACAGTGGCAGGCGCGTGGTTTGGAACGCTGCTGTTTTCGCTCCAGATCTATTATGATTTCTCCGGCTATTCGGACATGGCAATCGGTCTCGGCCGCATATTCGGGTTTCACTATCGGGAGAATTTCAATTACCCGTATATTTCCAGATCCGCCACCGAATTCTGGAGGAGGTGGCACATCTCCCTCGGCAGTTTTTTCCGTGACTATGTCTATATCCCGCTGGGGGGCAACCGCCGTCACCAGTATCTGTACCTCGCGGTTGTCTGGTTTCTTACGGGGCTGTGGCACGGCGCGAGCTGGAACTTTATTCTCTGGGGGCTTTATTTCGGGGTCCTGATTGCCTTGGAGAAGAAATTCCTGCATCAGGCGCTGGAGCGGATTCCGGTATTTTTCAGCCACCTCTACCTGTTGCTTCTGGCGGCGCTGGGCTGGGTCCTGTTCTATTTCACCGACATGAAAAGGCTGGGGCAGTTCCTGCGGATTCTGTTCGGGGGCGCCCCGTTATGGGACAGCCGGGTGGAAATCGCGCTTGTCAACAATCTGTTCTGGCTGGCGGCGGCGGTTCTGTTCTGCGCCCCGGTCGTCAAATCGGTCAAGGCCTTTGTATCCAAATGGCTTAATGAAAATCAGCTTTCGGTCGTTCTGATCTGCCAGACGGCCGTCAACGTTGTGTTGCTGACCGCTTCAACCGCTATGCTGGTGGGGCAAAGCTATAATCCGTTCCTGTATTATCGGTTCTGACTCTTTGGAAAGGAGGGCGGGGCATGAAAGAAGAAAAAGAAAATTACCGCTATCGTCCTGCATCCGGGCCTTCGAAAAAGCCGGACGCGGAGGAAGAACGGGAACGCTACTATGAGCTGGTGCGGCTGAAACTGTCAACCGGACGGCTGCACAGGATTTCCGCCGTGAATATTGCGGCCATTCTTGGCATGACCGCCTTCTTTTTCCTCGGTTCCCTGCTGTTTCCGAAGCCGGTAACCTCCGCTGTGGAAAAGCGCGCTCTCGCGCGGATGCCTAAATTTTCCACTGAGAGCCTTTTCCGCGGGAAACTTGCCAGGGATATCGAGACCTTTTACGCGGATACTTTCCCGATGCGCGACCAGTTTGTAAGCCTGTCGGCGGTTCTGAACGAACAGCGCGGAATCCGTGTGGACGATGTCCGCATCGTCGCCCCTTCCGGCGGCGAAACGCAGGACATCCCTTCCCAGCCGCAGGTGGATGTCGTGGCGCCCGCTTCCTCGGTTCCGGAAACGCAGGAGGCCGCGTCTTCTTCCAGCGAAGCAAGCAGCGTTGCCCCGCCGCCTCCCTCAACGGAAAATGAAACGGTCGGGCCGGTCAGCAACGGGATGTTTGTCTACAAAGGGATGGCCATGTCCCTCTTTGGCGGAAGCGACCAGATGGCCCGCTGGTACGCGGACGTTGTGAACACCTATCAGCGGGAACTGCCCGGCGTTCAGGTTTATGATATGATCATCCCGACCGCGATCGAATTCTATGTGCCGGACAAATACCGCGACCTCACCGCCTCCCAGAAACGAACGATGGACGTCATCTATGACGCGCTGGACAGCAAGGTCAAGAAAGTGGACGCCTATTCGGAACTGAAACGGCACACGGACGAATACCTGTACTTCCGAACCGACCACCACTGGACGGCGAGGGGCGCATATTACGCCTATCAGGCATTCTGTCAGCAGGCCGGTTTTACACCGATCCGGCTGGAGGACTGTGAAACAAGGCGGCTTGACAACTTTATCGGCACGATGTATGCTCAAACGCAGGATTCCACCCTGCTGCAAAACCCGGATTATGTGGAATACTTTATTTTCCCGCAGTCGTATCAGGCGCTGCTTTACGCGCGGAATTCCCCCTATTACGGGGTGCCCTGTTCGCTGTGGGCCGAATATGCCAAAAGCCCGAACAGCTACTCGGTGTTCCTCGCCGGCGATTACCCGCTGATTCAGGTAAAGACTGATATTCACAACGGCAGGAAGATCATGATCGTAAAGGAATCGTTTGGGAATGCGTTCGCGCCGTACCTGATCAACCATTACGAGGAGGTTTATATTGTCGACCAGCGGTATTTCCAGCTGGCTTCCGTTGAGTTTATCAAAGAGCACGGGATTAACGAACTGATTTTTGCCAACAACAGCTTTGCCGCCTGTACGCCTTACCATATCCGCTGCATCGACAACATGCGCCATCAGCCTTATGTGCCTTATGTCCCGCCGGAGGCTGCAAGTTCGCAGGAGGAAGAGGCTTCTTCCTCATCAGAAGAAAGCGCTTCCGGGGCTAAAGAGGATACAGGCCGGAAAGAAGCGGAGAAGAAGCAGAAGGAAGAATTAACCAATGAGCTTCACAAGCTGATCAGGGCAAAAAACAACAAAAAGGGCAGTTAAACAGATTACGGACGGGGTGGATGCATGAAAGCTGTGAAACAAAAGGCGGCGGCGATTCTGATGAGCGGATTGCTGCTGTGTTCCTGCTCGCCGGCAAAACCCAAGGATGAGGCGGCACCTGCGCCGGCAGGCAGAACGCTGGTGATGGAAGTGGACACCGGGCTTGGGGCAGGCGTTTTGTCCGAAAGCAAAGCGTTTGCAAAACGGGTTGAAACCCTGAGCGGGAGCGCGCTGAAAATTGAAGTCAAAGAAGCGCAGGCAGATACAGGCCGCCTCTCACAGGGCGGCTGCGATCTGGCGTTCCTTTCCGGTGCGCAGGCCGCCCGGGCCGACGATGTTTTCGCAATGCTGTCGCTGCCGTTCCTTTATGATGACGCCTCGCATATGAGCCTGGCACTGAATTCCGAGGAGATGTCCGGGATTTTAACGAGGAAACTTGCGCCCGGGAACCTGGCTCCACTGGCGGCAATTTATAACGGGAGCCGCTATATTGTAACGGACAAAGGGCTGCTCAGAATCCCGTCGGACTTTAAAAAATTGATTCTGGCGGCAGATGTCGGCCAAACCGGGAATGTAAATGTTTTTCAGATGTTTGGGACCGTGATTGCCGCTTCTCCGGCGCAGCCGGCGGTGAATGCGCTTAACAGTAAGCAGGAAGTAAAAGATCAGAGCGGACGGCTGATCGGCAGGGTTGACGCGGCGGAACTGACGCTTGAGCAGGTTTCGGAACTGCTTGCAGATCCTCAGGGCCTGTTTTTAATCCGGACCAGCCACGCAATCGCCCCGATATGGCTGCTTGCCAATGCGCAGACAACCGCCCAGCTGAGCGGCTATGAGCAGGCTGTTTTAAAAGAGGCGACGGCGGGCCTGATTGCCGGGATGGAAGAAGACTGGCGTGAAAAAGAGAGAGAACTGGCTCAGCAGTTCAAAGCGGAAGGAATCACCATTGTGGATGCGGAACGGCCCGAATTCGCAGCCGCTGTGTATGACAACAGCGACAGCGCGAAGATTCCCGCGTATTTTGACCGCCAAATATACCGTATGATACAGCTGTTTGCTGATTAAACATAAAAAAAGGGGCGGAATCCCGGGATTCCGCCCCTTTTGATCAGTCGTCATTCGCAATGATCAAACCGCTCCTTGAGCGTCGTATCACTTTGCCGTTTTTATCCCTGTAAATGATCCCGCTGCTGCCCAGATCATCCAGATCGTCAAGGTCGTCGAGATCCTTCGAATCTACGATACCGGAATGCAAAGAACACTCCGGAGGAATGTTGGTGGATTTATACCATCCGGTGAGTGTCTTGGTACAGCCGTCCACCGCCAGCTCGCCGCTTTCCGCACAGTAGGTTTTCTCCACCACATCCCCCCAGACAGGGAACTGCTTGACCTCCAGCCCTTCATGGAGATGCCCCATGACAGATTTATAAAGAAGCGGAGGCGGGTAGGGAAGACCGGTGTAGCGGATGGTTTGCGGCACGCCGTTATCGTTATCATATCCCATCCAGAAAGCGCCGACATAATAAGGGGTAACGCCCAGGAACCACTGGTCGATATCTTCGGAGGAGGTTCCCGTTTTACCGGCAACCGGCATAGAGGAGAACGGCGCGGCGGCACCGGTGCCCATCGGGCCTCTGGTGACGCGCTGCATCAGCTTATTCACAATCGTGGCGGTTTCCGCCGATATGACACGGCGGGGAGTCGTATCCTTTTCCAGCACGAC
>JAEXAZ010000249.1 GCA_023394255.1 Bacillota bacterium
TTCTGGAGGCCTTCCAGTGCGCGGTAAACAGTACGCGGCGACAAGCCTGCCCTGTTACTGATCGCATCCGCGCAGGATACGGCAAAAGAAAGTGGATTCCGGATGCTGCTCACCGCACAGAAAACCATTGCTTCAGCCGGAGACAGGCCAAAGCTGAACAATTTGTTGCCCATGCTGAAATAGTTCATTTTGATTTACCCCTTTCCGCATTAAAAGAGCGCCTGAATCAGACGGTCTCTTGATGATTTTTATGGTTACTTGTCCTAAAGAAAAAAATATGCTAGATTTGATATGCTCATAATTTACGTATTAGGTTGCAAAATAGTGTAACTTTTGTCCGTTTTTACCCTATTAGTGAAAGGACTTCGTCCTTATCATGAAATAGGAGATGTTTGAGATGTACATCAAAAAAGTGTATGGCTATGTTTTACCATGTAACGGTTTGTCACCAATTTCCAAGGGCCTGCTGGATTATTACAGTCCGCCAAAAGTCCGTAGCAGTCATTATAAGCACTGGGTGGCTCAGCTTGATTTAAGGACTTGTTTTGTCTGCCGAAATAAGCACGGCGAAATTTATGATGCAGATGAAATGCCTATGGAAGAACCGCCGGTTCACCCGAATTGCCGATGCGTTATTGAAATGATGGATGCTGCTTTTGTGGGACAGGGGACAAAAGACGGTGAAAATGGGGCGGATTGGTGGATTAAAAATTATGGGTACTTACCAGATTATTATATATCAGAGGGGGATTTAGCTGATTTGGGTTGGAGGCGAGGCAAAGCTCCCGCAAAATTCGCCCCGGGCAAAATGACCACAATGGGTATCTATCGGAATAATAATAGGCATTTACCACAAGCTATAGGTCGGATTTGGTATGAAGCGGATATCAATTATTACAGTGGGAAGCGAAACGGCCACCGTCTGCTATGGTCGAATGATGGGCTGATTTTTGTAACTTATGACCATTATATAACATTCTTAGAGATTATATAGGAGGAAATTCATATGAACGAACAGAAGATCGTTATGTTAGATTTAACCGACTGCAAATATTTAGGCGAACTTCACCAAAGAATTAAGAAAGCCTTTAACTTTCCCAATTTTTATGGGGAAAATTGGGATGCATTTTGGGATTTACTTAGATCTGATTGTGACGCTGACAAGGTTGAAATCATTGGCGAGTATACTTTATCCAAAGAGTTTGATGGGGAAATTGAAAAAATGCATAAAGTACTACAAGATTTTAAAGAGAACTGTGAAAAACTTGGGGATAGCATTGACTTTGAAATTATGAGTTAACCACGCAAAATGAGCATTACATGAAGTACAAGGGCGTCACTGGTTTTTATCGGTGACACCCTTGCATTCTGCCTGCGTCCTATCTTCTCTTCGGGATCTCCGGCATACAGTAGGCGCTGGCCCTGTGCTGCCTGCGTACCAGCAGAATAATTAGCACCATCAATGCCAGGAAGCAAAGCATGGAAGCCAAAACAGCCGCCGCACCCGGCCTGCGAATGGTTTCAGGGATTACCTGCTGGACATTAGCCGCTTGCGCCAGTTGTTCCTTGTGCTTCAGCTGCTGGCGGCGCAGTAATTCTTCCAGTTGCTCGCGTGGATCCGCCTGTGCATTATCACTTCCGGGTTCCGCAGGACTTCCCTGCACTGGATCAACCTGCCCTGCATGGAGCTCCTGTTTCGCTGTCGGGTTTGTTTTGGCCGCTGCCGGTGTTTCTGGAACAGGTTCCTCTATGATCGGTTCCTCGCTGGCCAGTCGGATGCGTACCTTTTTGTAGGTCATCCTTCCGTCACTGTTCACGGCGATCACCTGAAGCTGTATATCGCTGTCCAACAAAATAAAGTGGGATTTTGTAATGTCTTCTTTGTGGCCGCCCCAAATGTCAGCGCCGGGTATAAAATGAAAGAAAGCGCCGGGGAAAAAATGTAGGTTTGCGCCGGAGGAGGATGCAATATGGTACACTCAAATCTGACTGTCAGGAGGCAGCCGGAAAGGGTGTAGGAATGGAAGGAGCAAACTGGATGGATATCCGAAGCGACCGGCAAAAAGGACTGAGCTACACAGAGATAGCTCGCAAGTATCACATCGACCCGAGGACGGCGAAGAAGTACGCAGAGAGCGAGACGCGCCCGGTGTACAGCCTGAGCGGCGTTAAACCGTCAAAGCTTGACCCGTACAAGGAGCAAATAATGGTATAGTTGGAGGAGGCGCCGTATTCGGCGGAGCGGATCCTTGAGAAAATCCAAGAGCAGGGTTTCACCGGTGGCCACAGCATTGTGCGGGAGTTTGTGCGCAACAAGAAGGAGCATCTGGAGGAGAAAGCGACGGTGCGGTTCGAGACAATGCCTGGACTGCAAGGTCAGATGGACTGGGCATTTTTCGAGGATCATACTGTTTTGGAGGATGCAAGCTAAAGAAGCTGTACTGCTTCCTGCTCATACTGGGATACTCCCGGACGCGGTACATAGAGTTTGTGACCGACATGAGCACGAACACGCTTATCCGCTGCCATGCCAACGCATTCCGGTATTTTGGCGGCTACCCGGAGGAAATGCTGTATGACAACATGAAGCAGGTAGTCGTCAAGCGGCTGCTCAAGCAGGAGGACAGCACTCTTAACCGGCAGTTCGAGGACTTCGCCGGATTCTACGGCTTCAAGCCGGTACTGTGCAGACCATATCGCGGCCAGACAAAGGGCAAGGTTGAAAGAACGGTACAGTTCGTACGAGACAATTTCATGGTCGGCATCAGGTACAAGTCCTTGGATGACCTCAACGGGCAGGCTCTGGCGTGGTGCAATAAAGTCAACTCCAAGGTTCACGCAACTACAAATGAGATTCCCTTTGAGAGACTAAAAAAAGAGAATCTCAACCCTCTGGGACGTGAATACATCATTGACAAAATTAATCTGCGTCGGGTACAAAAAGACTGCCTCATCTCGTACGGCGGTAATCAGTATTCCGTGCCATCGGAATACACCGGACGCGATGTGGCAGTCGTTGCTTTGGACAATATGCTCGCCGCCTACCACGAGGGAAAGCAAATTGCCTTGCACCGAATATCCTATCAGAAAAAGGACATAGTCGTCAATGCGCACCATTACCGAAGATTGACGATGAAGCAGTCCTTTGAAATAGAAAACACCCTGCTTGACGGCGACAATATCGTAGACTTCCCAGTCAATCTGAGGGATTTGAGCCGGTATGACGAGGCGCTGCTATGAGTGAGTTGACGATGGAACGTCTCAGGGAAAGCCTTGAGAGCCTGAAAATGAAAAACACCCTTGAGATACTGGATAATTATCTCGAAAGGGCTGTGAAGGACAAGCTCAATATTGTGGAGGTGCTCGACCATATCTTTGCCGAGGAAGCTCTCGGCAAGCGCAGAAGGGCTTACGAGAAGCAGGTGCAGATGTCCGGATTCCCCATCAAAAAGACGCTGGAGGACTTCGACTTCAGCTTTCAGCCCTCTATTGACAAGCGCCAGATTGACGAACTTGCCACCATGCGTTTCCTTGAAAACGGCGAGAATGTTGTGTTCCTCGGTCCGCCCGGCGTGGGCAAAACGCATCTCGCCTCGGCGCTCGGCATGGTTGCCGCCAGACACCGCTGCTCAACCTATTACATCAACTGCCATACCCTCATTGAGCAGCTCAAAAAGGCGCATTTCGAGAGCCGCCTGCCCGACAAGCTCAGGACGCTGGGCAAGTACAAAATGCTCATTATTGACGAAATCGGTTACCTGCCGATGGACATTCAGGGAGCTAATCTCTTCTTCCAACTCATTGCTAGAAGGTATGAGAAAGCTTCCACTGTCTTTACCTCCAACAAGACCTTTTCACAGTGGAACGAGGTCTTTGCGGATGTCACCATCGCTTCGGCAATCCTTGACCGGGTGCTCCACCACGCCACTGTCATCAATATCAAGGGTGAGAGCTATCGCCTCAAGAAGCGCAAGGAGTATATGAAGCAAAAACAGCACATCGTCAATACCCTATTTGAGCAGGGTAACAACTAATTTTCGTACATCACTTCACCGCTAGAAACCTACAAAATTTAACCGGCGCTTTTCTGCATTTTTACATTGGCGTTGACAACGGAATATTGGGCTTTGATTTTACCCTTCCCGCTTAGAGCTGTCGCTGTAAACGGACGCTTGACAATTCATGTTTACCGTGATAAACTTTATCGAGATAATATTACCAATAAATGTATCTGATGAAAGTCTCGGAGTTAGAAGGTGGTTGAACTTGACATGTAATGATACGTCCTGCGACATGATTAGGATCGACAAACTTTTACAGGAAAGCTATTCGAAGTTTTCTAAAGCAAAAGGGCACCATTATTCCCCGCAAGGATTGACACCACAGCAGATCAGCATTTTGATGTTTCTTGACCAAAACGGATCGATGAAAGTAAGTGATATTGCTTCCAAACTAAAAATGGTGGACAGCAACGTATCAAATATCTGCACCCGGCTTGAAAAAGCCGGATTCGTGAAACGTGACCGGCTGAAAGACAACCAAAGGGTCGTCATAATTGAGCTGACCAGTGAGGCCGTTTTGAAAATGAACGAAATCAAAGCAAGCGTCAATGAACTCAGTCTGAAAGTGAACGAACGCGTCTCGCAACAGGATTTGGAGGTTATCTGCACAGGGCTCTCGAAACTGAATACATTGCTTGATTTACTTCTCGAAGAATCTCATGAAAGAAAGAGGTAGCCTATGAAGAAATGTCTGATTGTTTACTATTCTTACCACCACGGTAATACGAAGAAAATCGCTTCCGCCATGGCGGAGGCTGTCGGCGCCGAGCTTTGCACAGTTGACGATCTCAACAGCAAAAAACTCCAGGATTACGAACTCATCGGCTTTGGCGCCGGGATTGCCTATGGAAAGCATTATGATAAACTCCTCCAAACCGCGGGCGCACTGGATCTGCGTGGCAAGACCGCTTTTGTTTTCTCGACAAGCGGCAGCGGAAAAGCAGAATCCAATCACACGCCGCTCATAGAATTGCTTAAAAAATCAGGCGCCAAGATCGCGGGCAGTTTCGCCTGCAAAGGCTTTGACACCGCGGGACCGTTTAAATTAATCGGCGGCATAGCAAAAGGCCATCCGGATGCCGCAGATATCGAATCCGCCAGAAAATTTGCTCTGGAAATGCTTCGGTAAATTTCCTCGGCCAACTTCCGGAGTATCTGAGGGAGCCTCCGGCAGGCATAACTGAAAAGATGTGAATAACCAGAGGCGATATGTCGATCCTAAGTAAAGCATGTGTTTCCCGTACATACGAAAAAGAATTGTTGGAGGTATTCAAATGAATGTAACTGATGCGCTATTTGCCCGTCACGGCTGTAGGTCCTTCAAGTCTGAGCCGGTTGACCAAAACACCATTAAAACCATTTTGGAAGCGGCGACACGCGCCGCATCCGGGGGTAACTCGCAGCCATGGGAAGTTTTCGTCGCCGGAGGCGATGCGCTGGAGAGGGTCAAGCGGTTATTTCTGAGCAACGCTCAAAACGGACCGCAGGCCGCTCCCGATATGTCGAAATTGCCGCCCGTCCACCTGGCCCGCATGCAGGAACTGCTTTCGGATATGGGCGCCGCTGCCGGAGAGGCAGTAAACGAGATCGGGACGCTGATGGGGGAATTTTTTAACGCTCCCGCGGTTATCTATTTATGTATGGACAAGAACCTTGCGGGATTATCGTTCTTCGACCTGGGCGCGCTCTCGCAGGGTATCATGCTGAAAGCATTGGAACACGGCCTTTCGACGATGCCGGCGGGGTGCCTTGTACAGTACCCCGAGATTCTTCACGCAGAGTTGGGCATTCCCGACGAGCTGTCGGTGATAGCCGGGATCGCAATCGGCTATGAGAACAGCCTTCATCCGATTAATAAATTCCGCAGCAGGAGAAGGCCGATTGAAGAGGTAGTTACCTTTAAGGGGTTTAATTAAAGCAAGACTTTCCTGGTTTGGCAAACAGTAAGAGGGATAAACGCCTGCAAGGGAAAGCTGTCTGGATACCGCCCTCTGACACAAATTAAAAGCTACATTGTCTTGTGAAAACCGCGCAAGATAATGTAGCTTATTTTATATATTTATACATTAGTTTTGCATAAGTAGTCCTTGTCCCAAATCTCTGAATATAAGGAGATACCAAATGAAGGACAAGAATCCTACACCATCCATGAATACCGGATCCAGCGGTCCTGTGATGGGCGGTATGTAAAATAAGCAAGGTATTCTCCATCTTGTTTTTAATATCGAAACATACTAGAATATACCTATAAAGTCAAGAAAGGGGAACCGAACATGGGTAAAATAGCAATCGTAGGAGCCACAGGCAGTTACGGAGGAAAGGCGATAGAACACCTTTTAGAACGAGGCGTCAAGCCGGCCGATATACTGGCTGTCTATCGCAATGAAAAAAAGGCGATTCCGTTGAAGGAAAAGGGATTGGAAATACGATATGGCGACTATCAGCAAGCCAGCTTTGGTCCCGAGGTTTTTCAAGGCGCAGAAAAGCTGCTGTTTATATCCGGTATCGACCCGGATAACTTGACTCGCATCAAGGACCATATCGTCGTCGTGGATGCGGCCCGTCAGGCTGGAATAAAGCATATTGTTTATACAGGACTGGCTTATCCCGAACGGGCCAGTTTGGGGATGGAAAGCGTTCATGTCGCTACGGAATGTGCAATCAGAGCGGCGGCTATCCCGTATACTTTCCTGCGTAACACTTTTTATACGGAGTACTTTCTCGTTCCACAGGAACTGAAGCGTGCCGTAAACAGCGGAAAATTATTTACTCTTGCAAAGGGGAAAAAGATTAACTTTGTGTCCCGCGGTGATATGGCAAAGGCTGCCGCCGTCGTGCTGACCACGGATGGCCATATCAATAAGACTTACGAAATCACAGCTCCAAATGCATATTCGTATCATGACATTGCCAATATTCTGGCAGAGGTCTCCGGCAGGAAAGTGGAGTGTGTGGAAACGGCAAGAGAGCAGTATGCCGCTTACCTTACAGAACTTGGGGTGCCCGCGGAACAGCAAATGTGGGATTCCGGCATGATGCAACCCGGATTCGCGGACGGATGGGGCGAGACAACAGATCCGGCTTTGGCCAATCTGATAGGCGCGGACAGTATCAAGACGCCAAAACAGATCATTCTGGAGATATTCGAGTAATAGGCCGGGAGCCCCCGCGCGTATAAAGAAACACTCCGCAAATAAGCCATTTGAAGATGCCGTGCGGTCAAACCCGCATGGCATCGGCCTTTTTCGGCATACCGAAGAGAGTTGGACCGCCGTCCGGATTCTTATGGATGAAATAGCCGATAGAACAGGATCGAGAAAGGTCAGAGACTGTAGGTATTATGAATGAATCTAGCAGGAGGATGGATATGCAACAAACAGAGATTGATTATTTGAAAGACTATTTGTCCGATCTTCCCTTTATGTCCGACGATTCAGTTAAAGAAGGATTCTTATCAACAGGTCAAATTGAGCGTCACAAAAAGGGAGAAATCATTATCATAGCCGGAGAAGGTGAATATAGACCTCGTATTTTATTATCCGGTCTTATTCGGGTATTCTTTCTAAACAAGGAGGGAGCTGATGTAACCAATTTTTTTATTTATGAGAAAACTTATTACGGTTCTGATTTTTTAACTATGAAAAAAGCGAGTGTGTGCAGTTTCGAGGCGCTGGAAGACTGCATGTCTTTAGCGCTTGATAAACAAGTGCTGAAGGAGATTTTACGAAAAGATATCCATCTTCTTTTGGACTATACCGGGATTCTCGAGCAGTCTTTAAACGCTAAAATACTTAGAGAAAATGCGTTAATTACGAAAAGCGCTACAGAGCGTTACCTGGATTTGAAAAAAGAATATCCCGACATCGAAAAACGGGTGAGTCAAACACATATCGCATCCTATCTGGGAATTTCCCCGGTATCACTAAGCCGTATACGACGGGCTATCAGAGAAGAAAATAAAACGACAGGTTGATACGCCCGTCGTTTTATTTTTGTGACTTAACCTATGTTAATGCACCGCCGCAACACTGCCTGGTATGATGTCAGAGGGAAATTGAATCATAAAATGATGCAGTGGAATGCGACAGTTCACAAATTATTAAGGAGAAAAATAATGGAACAGACAAAACAAATACCGATTAACTCCGGGTTCGGTCCGTATACAACCGCACAGGAAGTACTCCAGGGTCATGATCTTACCGGAAAAATAGCGATTGTCACCGGCGGATATTCCGGCATCGGCCTGGAAACGACCAAGGCGCTTGCAAAAGCAGGCGCCGCAGTGATTGTGCCTGCGCGTTCGCCGGAAAAATCCAGAAAAGCCTTGGGGAAAATCCATGGCGTTGAGCTGGAAGAAATGGATCTGATGAATTCGGAATCAATTGATGGCTTTGCCGGGCGCTTCTTGGCGACCAATCGTCCGCTGCACATACTCATCAATAGCGCGGGGGTGATGTTTACGCCTCTTAGGAGGGATGCGCGGGGTTATGAATCACAATTTTCAACAAATCATCTGGGCCACTTCCAATTAACTTCAAGGTTATGGCCGGCCTTAACAGCGGCACGCGGCGCAAGAGTAATTGCGGTTTCATCGCGAGGGCATCGCCTCGGGGCAATCGATTTTGATGACCCGAATTTTGAGAAAAAAGAGTATAATAAATTTTTGGCGTATGCGCAATCCAAAACAGCCAACTGCCTATTTGCGCTGGAACTGGACAAACGCGGGAGGAGTCATGCCGTGCGTGCCTTCTCTGTTCACCCCGGGCTTATACCGGATACTGATTTGGGACGGGATTTGACGCCTGAAGAAATTAGGCCGCAGCCGGTGAAGGACGAGCAAGGACAAATTATCTCAAACGAAAATCAAGCGCAATACAAGTCCGTGAAGCAAGGCGCGGCAACCAGCGTTTGGTGCGCCGTGAGCAGCCAGCTCACCGGCATGGGAGGCGTCTATTGTGAGGATTGTGACATTGCCGTTGCGGTGCCGGCTGACAGTACAGCCCCAAACGGTGTCCGCCCATGGGCGGCTGACCCCAAAGCTGCCGAAGTGCTATGGAAACTGAGTGAAACGCTCATCGGCAGCGAATTTGCTATTTAGGCTGATAGCCGGAAACAATGATTGGGCAGATATCCGATCAGGCAGGGCGCGCAATGGCGCCGTCATTCGAAACAGTAATTTTGCCGACGACCTTTTCCTGTCATTTACAGCTGCCTGCGGCGTGTACAAGCAGGGCCGACAATATCTCCCGTCGCGGATTCTATGCGGGTTTTCACGCGGTAACCAGTAAATAAAATCCGAATACGGCCATTACCCCATAAATAATTTTGCGGATTATCGGAAAAGCTATTTTTTTAAATATTTTAAAGCCAATGAAAGACCCAAAGGCTATCCCAACCAAAGAAACTCCACAATACTGCGCTATTTGCGCATTAAAATTGCCCACTAATAAGTGCAGTATAAAAACGAGGCTGCCGTTTAAGGCAAAATAGCATTGCAGCGTTGCATTATATTCCATTTTATCGTCAGTCGCGGATAGGAAGTAAATCACCATGGGCGGGCCGCCCATATTAAACAATCCGCTTAATATCCCGCTGACAGAACCGATGATCAGGCCGTTTACCGGCGTTTGCATAACCCGTATTTTTTGATTGAAAAACACAAAATAAACAGATAGCAGGATCAGTATCAGCCCTAAAATTCTCCGCATGAGATTATCCGGGCTGGACATCATAAACGCAACTCCCGCCAGACTGGTGACGGTGGAGGAAATGAGGGGATACAGCACCAGCTTAAAATTAATTTGCTTTCGCAAGTTAAAGGCGAAGCTGGCCACCATAAAAAAGGAACTGATTGCGGTTACCGCCGATGCATATTTGAGAGGCATCACCAGCGGCATTAATGTCATCGCGATAATAGAAAATCCGAACCCTGTACATCCCTGTATGAAAGCGGATAGCAGAGCAATGAGACCAATTATAAGAAAGCTGTATCCCATATAGTTTCCCTTTCGACCCAAACCAAACACAGCCGCACAAAGAAAGCCAATCATGCCCAAGGCAAAAAAGTAAAAAAGCTTATTAAGAACAAAAGCATGTCGGCTGATCGTTACACTTTCCTCCTCAGCAGGTCAGCCATGAAACCCGCAATCCGCAAAACCGTTGGTGCCATCGTACGGATCATCTTTCATGCAAAGATGCACCGAAGCCGTTTGAAAGGTAAGCGGCAGCGCCAGAATATTTGGATTATCGCCCACATATTTCTTTTTGGCATCCGCCAAAGCCTCTTCAAAAGTTGCTCTGGTCTTTAACCCCATACCTCGTGCCAGACCGGGCTTTTCAGCGCCGACAATATAAATCGCAGAGGTATTCTCCTCGGCGATATGCCCACAGCTCATCATGGAGAACCCATGGAATGGATGAAACGCATTGCAATACCGATATTGGCGGATATATTCCTCATCGGTTGCAAAATATTCACCATAGCGGTTCAAGTCAGGCAGTTTGTTCATATAATCCGTCTGGAACATGTCATATAGTTTGGGAAGATAGGGCCATAATTCCTCATGAAAATATCCATTGCAAATAGACGAACAGATGATCACGCAATGATCCTTTAAAATGCGCTTATGACGTATCACCTGCGCGGACAGTGCCTGCATCATCATAATCGGGTTGGTGCCCATGCCGTCGCCGTAATGGAAAAATTGAGGCATGCCGAACACGACGACATCATATTTCTTCTCCGCCCAATTAACATAGGTACGTTTGTCGGCGGTAATCCATGATCTCGGCTGCATTTCTTTTGCATACCCGCTGTTAATCTCAATCTGGCGGGATTTGGTATCCAACACGGCGTCACAGCAGAAAAATTTTTTGCCCATGCATTTTTCCATATGCTCACCGATCTCATCAAACTTTGAGCGCATCAGGGAATGTCCGCTGACCGGAGTAAAATCCTTCCGGTGCATAACTTCAGGGACATGATGGGAAGCGATGGAGCGCCAATGGGTGATTCCCGTGGCGCAGTGCTTATAGCCGCCCGAATATCCGCCATATGGGTTCCCCTGCGTATGGCCGATCAGAATCGCCACATCGGAATCGTAGACGTACTTATTCATCAAAACTGGGTCGCCGCGCTCCGTTGTGCCCAGGTCAACCAAATGGTCATAATCCTCGCTGTCATGGTTGATTATCTGATGCGTAAACCAGAATTCATGAAAAAGTTCCGGACCCAAAACATGAAAAATCTCTTCTTTCGTATTTTTACGGTGCAGGCCGTTGGAGCAAATCAGCAAAACGTCCTTTTTTTCAACGCCGGCTTTATAGAGTTCCTCCAAAATAATCGGAATGGAAGTTTTACGGTGGGCGGTGGGCTGTTCCCCGCCTTTTACCCTGTCCGGAAAAATAATGGTGACTTTCGAGCCTTTCTTTGCCAGCTCGGAAAGCGGCTCCATTCCAACAGGATGCAAAATGGATTCCCTGGTCGCCTCGACCAGCCTGTCTTCAGGGATGAAGGGAGGATCGGGCACGGTCAGTCCGGGGATAAATACATCGGTTGTATCCGGAAGATCAGCGGACATCGTGCCCTGGCCGTATTCAAATTCCAGTTTCATAATTTTCCGTCCTTTCTGAAACAGCTAAGCGTTATATTGATCCATAATGGATTTCAGCTCATCCACATAGAAACCGATCTCACCTGAGAAGCGGGTAAGTGCGACTAACCCTCCATCTATGGTGTTGATGCCGGAAATCATCGCCGCGTTCTCTTCTTTGAGTCCCCCGCCGTAAACAACCGGAATATCGAATCCCAATTGCGTCTTAACGATATCTTTAATCAAAGCGGAGACAAACTGAATATAATCCTTTCCGGGAGGGGTTTTACCGGGACCGATTGCCCAAACCGGTTCATATCCAATCACAATCGCTCTGTCCGGCAAAAATTTGGCGACGCCTTCCAGACCGCGCAACAATTGACCGGACAGCACTTTCTGAATGCGGACCTGCTGTTCCTGAAACTCCCCTCCGCCCCGTTCTTCGGCGGTTTCGCCGATACAAAGCAGTACGTCCATGCCCTGCTGCATCGCGGAAAGCACCTCGCGATTGATGATACGGTCAACGGCCGATGAACATTTTTCGCGCGTCGATTGGTTTAGATTCCAGCCGGGCTGGTAGAAACCGATCACTTCCTGCTTATCACGGCGTTCTTCAGAATGGCCGATGATCGACCAGCTGCAGCCGATCTGATAGGCGCTGGCAGCCGGCAGATTGGAAGTGAACGCACCGAAATTTTTGCCCGGAAGAATATTATCGCGGAAAACGCTTTGGCAGCCTATTTTAAGCCGGCCCCTCCTGCTTTCGGGATAAGACGTCAGAGCTTCCTGCGCCGGAATAATCAAAGCTTCGGGAATAAAATAGACGACATCGATATCTCTGAATAATCCAATGTCCAAATCTATGCTGTCCTGCATCACTTTTCTGATCCAATTTCCCGGGTTGTCAGAGGGGCAAACGCCTCCTTTATCGCGCGGGACGTCAAACCGCTTTAAATTGACAAATATGCTTTTCAAATTTTCAGCTCCTTTTAACGCAGTTTTTTCCAGCGGCACTATCCGCGGCAATGTATTGACTGTTAAACCAGGCAAACTCAAGCAAATCCCCGCCGATCAGGGGGCGGCACCATCCCCTGAATTTATCCGTAACCCCGGTGCCGTCTTCTGCAATAAACGCCGCCGGCATAGGCCGCTCATGCAGCATGACCTCTTCAATCGGAATTTCGATTACCCGGATGGAATAGGGAGAGGAACCGCCCCGTTCAAAACCAATCATGACCCCTGTTTTTCCGGAAAGGGCAGATTTGCAGGCTTCGGCACCGGCCAGAATGGCTTCGTCCCGGTCGACGGAGGATTGATACAGGACAGACGCCCTCCCCAGAATCCCCGGCTTCTCACTTCGCGCTTTGATTCCCAACCGTTTAATGACCAGTTCGGCCAAATGAGCGCCCACATCTCCAAAATACGTTGATCTGCCGATTTGCATAATCGGGTCGACGGCCGGGGAACCATCCGGCTTTTTCAGCCCTTCGCTCGCAACGATGACGGCACAGCCATATTTGGCATACAAATCCCTGACATCCTGCAAATAGTTTTCTTCATCAAAAGCAATCTCCGGAAGATAAATCCGATGCGGCCCCGCGTCCTTATCCTTTTTTGCCAGCGATGCCGCGGCGGTAATCCAGCCGGCATTTCTGCCCATAGCTTCAATAACGCAGACATGAATCGGCATTGAGCGCACATCCTGCGAAATTTCGGCCGTGGCTTGCGCCAAAAACCGGGCTGCGCTGCCGTAGCCGGGACAATGGTCGGTGATGGCAATATCATTGTCCACCGTTTTTGGTATGCCGATGACAAAAATGTCTTCGCCCTGTGCGGCCCGGTATAGCTTGCCGCAGGTATCCATCGTACCGTTTCCGCCGTTAAAAAGCACATAGCGGATCTGATGCTTTTTGATAATGGAAACCATTTTCTGATAATCTTCCGTTTCCAGATGGGTACGGGATGTCCCGATTGCCGTTGCGGGCGTTTGCTTCAGCAGCTCAAGTTCGTGCTGCGGTACTGTGGAAAAATCGATAAACTTCTCCGACAGCAGACCGGCCGTTCCGCCAAGCGCCCCGTATACCGTCCCAATTTCATCGTGTTTTCTCGCCTCCATAACAGAACCGTACAGCGAGCAATTGATCACAGTTGTCGGGCCGCCGCCGTGTACGATCAACAAGTTATCTTTCATTCCGCCATCTCCTTTGTCGGCAAAGACTTTTCCGGCATTTTTCAGCCATTTCAACCGGCGGGGCTTATGATAGCAGCAATCAGTTTATCATGCCTTTAAGCTGCTCGACTGTGTCTTGAACCAGTCGGTTGACCGGCAGGCCCGACACCCCCGCAATGAGAAAAGTTCACGCTTTCCCTTCGGAACCGGAAAGGCGAATGATGTTCTTTATATCGTCACACAGTGCGTTGCTCGCATACTGTGAAAGCTTCCACGAGTGCCCCTGATGATCAAGGTTCTTCAGTGCCTCTTCATAATGCTGTACATATTTATATCGGATCTCGGTACCGAAATTGATTTTCGCGACCCCTAAATTGATCGCCTCCTTTACAATGCTTTCGTCCATCCCTGTGCATCCGTGCAGGACCAGCGGAATGTCGGAAAATTTGCGCACCTCCCGCAAAACATTCAACTTGATGTCAGGCTTGCCTTTATAATATCCATGCGCATTTCCGATGCCGATGGCCAGCGTATCCGGCGTACACAGGGATAAAAACTGTCTTACTTGTTCGGGGTCGGCAACATTTTTACTTTCCTGCACAACACCATGATCCAGACGCTGCAGTTCTCCGATCTCGGCCTCTACGGGGACCCCGAAGCACTGCGCAACCTCGACGACTTTTTGGGTAAGCGCCGCATTTTCTTCGATCGGTTGTGCGGAGCCGTCAATCATTACGGATGTAAAGCCCAGTTTCAGCGCTTCCATGCAGACAGGAAATCCGTCTCCTTGGTCAAGGTGAATGGAAACGGGCACGGAAACCTTATTGGCACACCATTTTGCAACAGCCACAAACCAGTCATTTCCTGAGTATGCCCCGGTTGAAACATAATGCGCCAAAATGACCGGCGATTGCAGCTCATCAGCCGCCTTGCAGATGCTCCTGATGATATCATAGTTGCCTCCCTGCGT
>JAEXAZ010000257.1 GCA_023394255.1 Bacillota bacterium
ATGCTGGTTTGCGCCCGCGTAAAGATGGAGTGGTCGCCTTTCGGCAGCCAGCCGAAGTTGAACGCCACGCAGTCCGCCGTTTCCGGCTGGACATATGCCTCCATGTTGCTGTGACTGTCCAGAATCAGGCGGGCATTAAAAAACCCGCGCTCCTTTAGCAGCAGGGCGGTGCTGTCCAGCGCGTCCTGCTGGATGTCAAATGCAAGCACCTGCCCGTCCGGTCCCGTCAGGCCGCACAGGTAGGCGGTGTCAAATCCGCGCCCCATCGTCGCGTCGACGCAGAGACTGCCCGGGCGTATCAGTTCCGCCATCAGTTTGTGCGAGAGGGTCAGCGCGTTGTAAGTTTGCGGCATGATGAACGCTCCTTCAGAAGATCTCCAGTTCCACCGGGCAGTGATCGCTTCCGGTGATTTCCGGATGGATTCTGCTGTCGCGCATTTCGTCCCGGAGCCGCGCTGAGACCAGAAAATAGTCGATGCGCCAGCCGGCGTTGTTTGCCCGCGCGTTGAACCGGTAGGACCACCAGCTGTAAGCGCCGGTCAGCTCCGGATAAAAATGGCGGAACGAATCGATGAAGCCGCTGCCGAGCAGCGCGGTCATTTTAGCGCGTTCCTCGTCGGAGAAGCCGGGGTTGCCGCGGTTGGTTTTCGGGTTTTTCAGGTCGATTTCCTCGTGCGCGACATTAAGATCTCCGCACACGATGACCGGTTTTTTCTCGTCCAGCCCCAGGACGTAGGCGCAAAAATCGTCCTCCCAGCGCATGCGGTAATCGATGCGGGCCAGCTTGTCCTGTGAGTTGGGGGTATAGACATTCACCAGGAAAAACGAATCGAATTCCAGCGTGATGACACGCCCTTCATGGTCGTGCTCCTCCAGCCCCAGCCCATAAGAGACCGAAAGCGGCGGGATACGGCTGAAAACCGCCGTGCCGGAATAGCCCTTGCGTTCCGCGCTGTTCCAGTACTGCAGATAGCCCGGCAGGTCGACCTGCGCCTGTTCGGGCTGCATCTTTGTTTCCTGCAGGCTGATGACATCCGCGTCCAGCGACGCCAGCGATTCCAGCATGCCCTTCCCCAGGCAGGCCCGCAGGCCGTTTACGTTCCAAGAAACCAGTTTCATCCAACCCATCCTTTTCCATTGTGATTCTTGTTTGAGCATACCATAGCTTGCCCGAAAAGGCAATCATTCCGCAATCCTGCGCAGCACTGGACATCTATGGACAAATTTAGTAAAATAGGGGACAATCAGATAAAAGCGGGGAAAAGAAAATGAAAACGGGTTTGGTTCTGGAAGGCGGCGGAATGCGCGGCCTTTATACAATCGGTGTCCTGGACTGCCTGATGGACAGCCAATTTATGGCGGACTATGTGATCGGCGTTTCAGCCGGGGCCTGCAACGGGGTTTCCTATATTTCCGGCCAGCGGGGGCGCAGCCTGCGGGTCAACACCAATTATCTCGACGATGAGCGTTATGTCAGCCTGAAGAGCTTTTTAAAAACAAAATCCATGTTTGGGATGGACTTTTTATTCGACGAAATCCCGAACCGGCTGGAGCCGTTTGACTATGACGCGTTTTTCGCCAACCCCTGTGAATTTACAGCGGGGGTGACGGATGTCGAAACCGGGAAGCCCGCCTATTTTGATAAATCACATTTTGACCATGACTGCACGGTGCTGCGGGCATCCTCCTCCATTCCGGTGTTTTCGCCGATGGTCCGTTACCAAGGCGGGAGCTATCTCGATGGAGGCACCTCCGACCCGATTCCGGTGAAAAGGGCCCTGGAGGACGGCTGCGACCGGGTAATTGTGGTTTTGACGCGCGACGCCGGCTATGTCAAACGCCCGGAAAGCTTCCGGGCTGTCTACCGCCGCATGTTCCGGAACTATCCGGCGATGGTGGAGACCCTTGACCGCCGGCACGAGATGTATAACCAGACCCGTTCCGATCTGCGTGAACTTGTAAAGCAGGGGCGGGCAATCGTGATCGCGCCCGAAAAGCCTGTGGAAATCAGCCGGTTTGAAAAGAACCTCAAAAAGCTGACGGCGCTTTACAAGACGGGGATGACGGACGCCGCGAAACGGCTTGCCGCCCTGCGGGAATTTGCATCTGCATAAAAAATAACAGGCGCGGAGGCATGCTCCGCGCCTGTTGCTATTTTCTGGCGGAGGAATTCGGGATGCCGAGTTCCTCGCGGTATTTTGCGACCGTTCGCCGCGAAATGGCGAACCCTTCGGCGCAAAGCAGTTCTGTAAGCCTCCGGTCGCTGAGCGGACGGGCGCTGTTTTCGGTTTCAATGAGCTGGGTAATGCGCCGTTTTGCGTCCGGAGCTCCCGGGGACTCCGGCGAAGCGCAGTTTTCTATCCCGCGCACAAAAAAATGCCTGAGCGGGTAGATGCCGTGCGAGCATTGCAGATATTTGTCCCGCACAGCCCTGCTGACGGTGGATTCGTGGATTTCCAGCTGGTCGGCGATATCCTTCATCCGCAGAACGTTCAGGTACTGCGGCCCGTAGCGGAAGAACCGCTCCTGCCGGCGCACAATCGCTTTCGCCACGCGCAGCAGGGTATTGTTGCGGTTTTCAATGCATTTATGAATCCATTCGATCTGCCTGATCTTTCCGCCGACGTAATCGGACACCTCGCGGTCGCCGCTTTCCTGCGCCATGCGGAGATAGCTCTGGTTGACCCGGATTTCCGGGTAGCTGAATTCGCAGAGCATGACATTATACTGGTTCTCAAAGCTGGTGACCACAACGTCCGGCGTGATGTAACGCGGGGTTTCCGTGCGGCTGTAAAGCGCGCCCGGCTTGGGATTGAGCTGCCGGATGCGGCGGATTGCCTCCTCAATTTCGGGTTCCGAAGCACCCAGCTGTTTGACCAGATTTGCAATTCTGTTTCTGGCGATCTCCGCGAGATGGCAGTCCACCAGCCGGCGGGCGAGCGTATCCTCCGGCGCCAGCTGCAGGAGCAGGCATTCGCGCAGGTCCGCGGCGCCCACCCCGGCGGGGTCGAACCCCTGCACAACCGAAACCGCCTGCGAGGTCTGTTCTGCGGAAAAATCGGACGACGAGAGCAGTTCCTGCTTTGACACGGCCAGATAGCCGTTTTCATCGAGGCATCCAATCACGTAACGGACGGCGGGCAGCAGGGTCCGGGCAATATCGGAGTAGGAAGCCTGCCTGAGCAGGTAGTCTGTGAGGGATTCCCCGTTTTCCGCGGCGGCCATTTTTTCCACCGTCATACTGTTGTCTTCATCATAGTAACCGACGTTTTCTTTTTCCCGGACGGTCTGGTTTTCCAGCCATTCCATTTTTTTGATTGCCAGTTCATCCCGGTTTTCCCTTTCGGGCGGCAATTCCAATTCGGCGACCGGGTTTTCCAGCATGACTTCCCGGAGATATTCTGTCAACCGGATGCTGTCCATCTGCAAAATGCGGACAGACAATTCCATCTGGGGCGAAAGCATTAAATTTTGTGAAGTTTTTAAAGAGAGCTCCATCTGCCCACCTGCCATTCGAATTTGTAATAAGTATATCAAATTTGGGGGAATCGTGCAAGATGATTTGGCTTTTTGCCGATTTTCAGACGGTTCGGCGGGAGATCCGGAAGGGCCCTATAATTACGCGTTTTCCGAAAAACGGACCGCGCGGCTGGTTTCGGTTCCCCGTTTCTGCTATAATCTTATTCAGAATATTCCGGCGAATTGCCTGACCGGAGAAAATCCGGGATCACAAAACTCCGAATGGTACAAAACCGGGAACAGGAGGAAAACCGACATGCGTATCCTGCATACATCCGACTGGCATTTGGGCCTGACGCTTCATAATGTTTCCATGCTGGACGAGCAGCGGGAGATGGTGCGGCAGCTTTTAAAAATTGTGGAAGCGGAACGGGTGGAAGCGGTGATTCTGGCGGGGGACGTTTTTGACCACGCGGTGGCCGGCGCCGAAACCATCGGGCTTTATAACGACGCGATGACCGCGCTTTGCCAGAGGGCGGGGGTCCCTGTGCTCCTCTGTGCCGGCAACCACGACGGCGCGGCGCGCCTCGCTTCCTGCGCGTCCCTTTTGCGGGAAGCCGGGCTGTACGTTTCCGGGAAACTGACCAGAGGAATCCAGCCGGTTGTCATCGGGGACGCGGCGGTCTTTTTGCTGCCTTATTTTCACATCGACGAAGTGCGCGCCCTTTACCCGGAAGCGGAAGTGAAGAGCTATGCGGAAGCCATGGCGGCGGTAACGGCGGATATGCGCGGCAGGTTCGTGCCGGGCAGGCGCAACATTCTGGCGGCGCACTGCTTTGCGGCGGGCGCGCAGCTTTCGGAAAGCGACCGCGCCGCCGCCGTGGGGGGCAGCAATCAGGTGGGCTGCGACGTGTTTGAAGGGTTTGATTATGTGGCGCTGGGGCACCTGCACCGCGCCCAGAATCCGGCACCGAACGTGCGTTACAGCGGAACGCCGCTCTGCTATTCCTTTTCGGAGGCCGGACAGGGAAAGTCCTTTACCCTGCTGGATACGGCAGACCTGTCGGTGCGGGAGGTCCCCGTCCGGCCGGTGCGCGAACTGCGCGTTATCAAAGGCGATTATGACCGGATTCTGGAGCAGGCCGCCTTTGACGCCCGGCCGGACGACTACCTGAAAATAGAGCTGGACGATTGTTTTGCCGGCCTGGAACGGCTGGAGCTGCTGCGGCAATATTACCCGAATCTGCTTTTGCTCACCGGCAAGGCGGAGGAGGGAAAAGACCCCGGCGAACTGACGGTGGAAGAACTGTCCGCCTTGCAGCCAAAAGACCTGGTTTGCCGCTTTTACGCGGAAATGACCGGGGAGGAACCGGATGGGGAACTGCTTGGCTGGTTTGAGCAGGCGGCGAGGGAGATTGAGGAGGCTGAGGTACAATGATTCCGGTATCGGTGCGTTTTTCGGCGTTCGGCCCTTATGTCGGGGAGCAGACGGTGGATTTCACACAGTTCCAGCCTTCCGGGCTGGTCCTGATCCATGGGGAAACGGGCGCCGGCAAAACGGTTTTGCTTGACGCTGTTACATTTGCGCTCTATGGGCGCAGCAGCGGGGGCTCCCGGGGCGATTTTGCCTCCATGCGCTGCCTTTCCGCCCCGCCGCTGGCGCAAACGGCGGTGGAGTTCCTTTTTGAAGTACGCTCAAAGCGTTACCGCTTTACCCGCAGCCTGCGCGTCCGGAAAAAGCGCGGCGGCGATTTGGAATATCTGCCGGAACAAACGGCGGCATTTCTGGATGAAGCGGGCGTATGGGTTCCGTTTTTTGAGAACCCGAAAGCAAAAGATTTGGAACAGAAAGCGCAGGAGCTGATCGGGCTTTCCTGCGAGCAGTTCTGCCAGGTCATGATCCTGCCGCAGGGGCAGTTTGAACGGCTTCTGGTGGCGAAGTCGGAGGAAAAGGAAGCGGTCCTGGTGAGCCTGTTCCATGCCACCGCTGGCATGAGATTGCGGAACGGCTCTGTGCGCGGGCGAATGCCATGCGGCAGGAACTGGATGCCCGGAAGACCGAGATCAAAGCTGTGCTGGAGGGGTTCGGCTGTTCGGAAATGGAAGAATTGGAAAAGCTGTCGGCGCAGGCGAAAGAACAGCTCGCGGCAGAAACCGCCAGGCGGCGGGAGCTGGCCGGGGCGCTTGAACTGCAACGGAAGCTTCTGGAGAGCGAAATACAGC
>JAEXAZ010000264.1 GCA_023394255.1 Bacillota bacterium
CCCTCCAGCATGACGCCTGTTTTATCCTTTGCAAGTTCCGTACGCTCGAAATCGGATTTCTTCGCGGATTCCTGCTGATATGCGCGCACGGCGTCCAGATTCCCGATCCGGTCCGCCCACTTTTCAATATAAGGATGTTCCGGCGAAATGACCATGTAAGTTGCGCCGAAAAGGGTGTCGGGACGGGTTGTAAAAACAGTGAGCAAGTCCCCGGCCGTCGTGCCGAAATCGACCTGCGCGCCGATAGAACGCCCAATCCAATTCTTCTGCGAGATTTTGACACGTTCAATATAATCAACCGTATCAAGGTCGTCGATCAGGCGCTGCGCATATTCCGTGATTTTGAGCATCCACTGGCTCTTGACACGATGCACAACCTCGCTGCCGCAGCGTTCGCAGACGCCGCCGACCACTTCTTCATTGGCCAATACCACTTTACAGCCTGTGCACCAGTTGACGGACATCTCCTTCTTATAAGCAAGCCCATGCTTAAAAAGCTGAAGAAAAATCCACTGCGTCCATTTATAATAATCCGGGTCGGTCGTATTGATTTCGCGGCTCCAGTCAAACGACAGACCAAGACTTTTCAGCTGGGATTTAAACCGCGCCACATTTTGTTTTGTGACAATTTCCGGGTGAATATGGTTTTTAATCGCATAATTTTCGGTTGGCAGTCCAAAAGCATCCCATCCCATCGGGTAAAGGACATTATAGCCTTCTAAACGGCGCTTTCTGGCCACAATATCCAGTGCCGTATACGAGCGCGGATGGCCGACATGCAGTCCCTGCCCGGACGGGTATGGAAATTCAACAAGCGCGTAAAACTTAGGCTTTGTATAGTCGGTTCCCGCGGCAAACACATTTTCGGATTCCCAGATATCCTGCCACTTTTTTTCTATGGCTGCGAAATCGTACTTCAATTTGTACACTCCCTGTCAACGCCCTTGGAAAGGCGCACAATCATTAATCCTCCAGCTCGAGCGCGACTTTCGGCGCATCCGCCCACAGCCGCTCCAACGAATAAAACTCACGGGTCTGCTCATAAAACAGATGGACAATCACCTCGGTATAATCCAGTACGACCCACATGCCGGACTGATAGCCTTCGACACGCAGAGGCTCGAAGCCCAAAGAGGTCATCCCATCTTCCACCGCATCACACAGGGCTTTCACCTGCGTGCTGGAAGAGCCGGACGCAATGATAAAATAATCACCCAATGTGGTCAGGTCTGTAATTTCAATGGCGGTGATGTCCTTCGCTTTTTTATTGTTCAGCATGGAAGCCACCGCATGAACTTTCTCAATAGCCGTCAACGCATTCACCTCTGTTCTATTCATACTTGATATAATAATTATATGCTTCAAAGCTGTCCCGGCTGATTCCCCGCTCATGGCTGATCAGGTCGCTTAAAATATAGCACATCGCATATTTCATGGCCGGGCCGACCGCTGTTTCGGCAAGCGTACGCATTTTTTCAATATCGGGATAGCTTCGGTCCTTACTGGTCAGATCCGCCAGATAAACCACTTCGTCCAAAAGGGTCATATTCCCGCAGGCGGTCGTATGATAGCGTACCGCCCGCAGAACGTCCTCGTCATAAATTCCCAGTTTCCATTTCATGAACCCGCAGGCCGCCATACCGTGCCAGGTCTTATGCTGACCCTGTTGAACACTGTCAAGAATAATACCATATTTCGTGAGCCATTGCAACTGTTCCTCACGCGGCATTTCCTTGCAGATATCATGCAGCCATCCGGCCGCCATGGCTTTTTTCAGATCACAGCCATAAATGCGGGCCAGCTTTTCAGCCTGCTCCACCACACACCTGGTGTGGTAATACCGTTTATCGGACAGCATTTCTTTGGCAAGTTTGTCCAAATGTTGAAAATCATATTCCATGCAGTCACTTCCCCATGGCGAAAATCTATCGGTATAACCCGTGCTCCCGGATATATGCGGCGACTGTGGGCACAACCAGCCCGTCAAAGGCTACTCCATTACAGATCCTTTCCCGCACCTGTGTGGAAGAAATCGGGAGAGGCTCAAACTCGACCAACTCACAGCAGGCCCCCAGCGCTTCCAGCTTACGGCGCTGCTCTTTCATCGCGCTGTCGGTCAGACTGGCTTTGCGTGCCCCGGCACAAATCGTTGCGAGCTGCAGAATGCGTTGCCAGCGGTGCCAGCTGGTGAAGGAGCAAAACATATCGCTGCCCATAATCAGAAAGAGGCGGTCGTGCGGATAGATCGATGCCAGCTGCTCCAGTGTGTCAACAGTATGGCTTTTCCCCTCCCGTTTCAGTTCTATATCGCTCACTTCACACCGAGGTTCACCGGCAAACGCCAGCCTGCACATAGCCAGCCTGTGGGAAGCGCCCGCAAGCCCGCTGTCGGACTTGTGGGGAGGAATATTTGCGGGAATGATCAGCAGGCGATCCAAATGCAGCGCGGAAATATAGGCCTGTGCCAGCTTTACATGCCCGTTGTGCACCGGATTAAAAGTGCCCCCCAAGATACCTGTCCGCATCAGTCCAGCCCGATAACCGGTTTTTTGGTATTGCGGCGATAAAGGACAAACCGGGTTCCGATGGTCTGCACCACCTCGGAAGCGGTTGCTTCCGCCAGCTTTTCGGCAATTTCATGCAAGGATTCCGGAGAAGTCTCCAGCACCCGCAGCTTAATCAGTTCACGAGCGGTCAAAGCATCATTGACCTGTTTGATCAGAGCATCATTGATACCGCCTTTCCCCACCTGCAAAATGGTCTCCATCGGATTTGCCAGCCCGCGCAGCTTCGCTCTTTGTTTGCTTGTCAACATCATTTTTCTCCTATCTATGGCGTTGTTCTAATTTTTCGGCCAGTACTCTAAGCGCTTTTCCCCGGTGGCTGCATTCATCTTTTTCTGAATCGGACAGCTCGGCAAAACTTTTGCCGTTTATCATAAACAAGGGGTCATATCCAAACCCGCCGTTCCCGCGCGGCTCAAAGCCGATCAAACCTTCACAAACGCCTTCGGCGTCAATTTGAGAGCCATTTTCGTCGATAAAGCAGATATGCGAAATGAACCGCGCGGTGCGCTCTTTTTCCGGAACATCCTTCAGTTCTTCAAGCAAGTGCCGCATTTTCACAGCGTAAGACGTATCTTCGCCGCAATAGCGTGCGGAATAAACGCCAGGGGCGCCTCCGAGTGCGTCAACGCACAAGCCGGAATCATCCGCCACGGCAGCCCGGCCGGTCAGCCGGTGTACGGCATCTGCTTTGAGAAACGCATTTTCAGCAAAGCTGGTTCCATTTTCTTCCACAGACAGTTCCGGCAGAACTTCTTTCTGCGCTGTGACCTCAATTCCAAACGGGGCGAAGATTCGGGAAAACTCCCTGAGTTTCCCGGCGTTGCCGGTTGCCGCAATCACATTCATAAGCGGTTCCCCTCCGGTTCATCCTGCTCTCCGGTAAACAGCGCATCCACAAAATCCTGCGCGTTAAATGGGCGCAGGTCGTCAAGCTGTTCGCCCACGCCGATATACTTGATCGGCACCTGCAGTTCAGATTTGATCCCGATCACAACCCCGCCTCGGGCGGTACCGTCCAGCTTGGTCAGGATGATCCCCGTAATACCGGCCGCCTCCTGAAACTGCCGCGCCTGGTTGAGTGCGTTTTGCCCGGTTGTCGCATCCAAAACAAGCAAAACTTCCGTATCGCAGCCGGGGGCTTCCCGCTGGATCACGCGGGAGATTTTTGAAAGCTCGTCCATCAGATTTTTCTTGTTGTGGAGCCGCCCGGCGGTGTCGCAGATAATGACATCCGAGCCGCGCGCTTTCCCCGCCGTAATCGCGTCGAAAACCACGGCGGCCGGATCGGAGCCTTCCGATTGCCGGATCATTTCCACCCCTGAGCGGTCCGCCCAAATTTGAAGCTGGTCGATCGCCGCGGCACGAAAGGTATCCGCGGCACCGAGCAAAACTTTTTTGCCTTCCGCTTTGAGGTTTGCCGCCAATTTACCGATGGTGGTGGTTTTCCCCACCCCGTTTACTCCGATTACCAGTATAATGGAAGGCCGGGTACTGATATGCAGTTCTTCATCACCCGAAAGCATGGCCGCGATGATTTCTTTGATAAGCCCTTTGACCTCGCTTGCATCCGTGATGCCGCGCTTTTTTACCTGTGCGCGCAGTTCGTCACAGATACGTCCTGCGGTCACGGCTCCGACATCGGACATAATCAGCGTTTCTTCCAGTTCTTCAAACAACTCTTCATCAATTTTGGTAAACGAGTTGACAATCTCGTCCATCCTTCTCGCCATGGATTCCCGCGTCTTTTTAAGCCCCTCGGCGAGTTTTCCAAAAAAACCCATTTAGACCCTCCCGTATCGTTTATTTCAGCCCAAGTTTGCTCTCAATCTCGCTGACATTCAGTTCCAGCAGCTTGGACACGCCTTCCTCCTGCATCGTAACGCCGTAGAGGACATCCGCCTCTTCCATGGTTCCGCGCCTGTGCGTAATCGTGATAAACTGCGTTTTATCGCACATCGTGCGGAGGTACTGCGCGTATTTGGTGACGTTGACATCATCAAGCGCGGCCTCAATCTCGTCCAGCAGGCAAAATGGGGACGGACGTACCTTTAAGATCGCAAAATAGATGGCGATTGCAACGAATGCCTGCTCGCCGCCTGAAAGCGCGGCCAAATTTTTGATCAGTTTGCCCGGCGGCTGCACATAAATTTCAATGCCGGACTCCAGAATGTTCAGCGGGTCCGTAAGTGTCAGTTCCGCTTTTCCCCCGTCAAACAGTTCGGTAAAGATCCTGGAAAAGTGAACGGATATCTTCTGAAAGTTGTCGGCAAAAATCTTCTGCATGTCCCCCGTCAGTTCCAGAATCATCCGATTGAGCTCCGCGCGGGAATTTTCAACATCCTCAATCTGCATTTTCAGGAACCGATAGCGCCCGGAAACCTCTTTATATTCTTCAACGGCACTGACATTTACGTTGCCCAGCGCTTTGATCTTAGACTTTAACTCGCCAAGACGCCTTTGCGCCGCGGTTTCATCCTCTATCGGCTGCGCAAATTCCGCGGCCTGGGAGCGGCTTATTTCATACTCATCCCACAGGCGGGCGATAAT
>JAEXAZ010000267.1 GCA_023394255.1 Bacillota bacterium
GTCATAGGCCAGAAGCAGGGTGCCGTAAAGCGCGTGGTGGAACCGGTAGATGCTTTCATCATAGGCGTCGTCGTTGTCGAACTGGGTGTGATAATGCGTCTCCATGTAACTGCCTTCCGCGAAATCATTGACCATTGAGGGGACACCGGCAATCGCCATCGAAAAATCGTCCGACCAGGTCATAACGGGTGAAACGATCGAAAGCCCGTCGGGATAGAGGTGGGTGATATCGGGGACTCCGGAGATAAAAGCGGTCAAAAATGTGGAATACTCATAAACACAGCGGATGACATCCTGCGTGTCATGCGCATAGGCGGGCAGTTCAAAATTGATGTTTGCCGCGACCTTGCCGGCCCATTCGGGATGGACGCGGAAAATCTCATTGTAAGCGCCGGTGGACCAGTCATATTTGGAATTGGAAACGCCCCATTCCTCCGCGGCCATCGCGCAGAAAACCAGCGTTTTTTCCGGCCGGTACCCGCTTGCGAGAATCGAGCGCGCAATGCCCAGCATCAGCGCGACCGCGGCGTTGTCGTCCTGAAAACCGGAAAAGTAGGAATCATAGTGCGCGGATACCAGCAGCATGGAATCCGGGTCGCGCCCGGGGATTTTCCCGACGATGTTGTAGGAGGTGCCGTCGAAGCCGACGGTGGAGCAGGCGTCGAAGAACACGGCGGCTTCCCCGCCGCAGGACGCGATGTAATTCCGAAGCAGATGCGCGTCCGCCTGCGAAAGGGAAAAAGCGGGGGCGTCGGCAGGACCCGCGATGTTCTGCGCGTTGAGCGCGGTGGAATCCACCTCGCCGTACCCGTCGTTCTGTACGGCGATCACGGCGGCGGCACCGTGCAGGTGCGCCTGATAGACCGGGTAACTGATCCACCAGTCATCCCGCTGGTTGATATCGATCAGAACCAGCTTTCCCTTGATATCCAGCCCCGCCAGATCCTCCGAGGTGCCTTTCCCGGCGGAAACGATTGCAAATTTCTTCGCTCCGCCGGTGTGAAAATTTGTCTGATAGCCGCCCAGCTCAAACTGCCGGACAGTGCCGCCGGTGTCTTTAAAGGAAAGACGGGCGTGGTCGAATTCCCAGGTATCCAGGGTAAACGCGTCCTTGCAGACGTCCGTCAGGCCGATGCGCTTCATCTCATGGAACAGGAGTTCCCCGGTTTCGAATTCCGCCCGGGAACCCGCCGTTCGGTACCCCAGCACCGGATTGGATTTGAACTGTTCCATCTGCTTGGCAAACCGGTAGGAATAGTTCACGTCCAAAAATGCAAGATAAGCCTTCTGCGCGTCCGCTAAAGTCATTTTTCATTCACCCTTTTCTAAAAAATCCCGTTCCTTCAATCGCCCCTGCGATTGCTATCGCCTACTTCTTTTTGTATTTTTATCGTTTTCACTTTGCGATCTGGTAAACCTCATACGCGTTTTTGCAGGTCCGGTCCAACAGCTGCTGCGGGTCGATCCCATGCAGCTGGGCCAGCTTTTGGGCGGTATAAGCGATCAGCGAAGAATCACATCTGGTGCCGCGCAGCGGCTCCGGCGTCATATAGGGGCAGTCGGTTTCCACCAGCAGCCGCTCCAGCGGCACAGCGGCGGCCGCCTCCAGCGTTTTGCGCGCGTTTTTAAAGGTGACGGCGCCGCCGAAGGCAATATACATGCCGAGCTTTAAAATTTCCTTTGCCATTTCCGCGCTGCCGGAATAGCAGTGCAGGATGCCGCGCGGGCGGTATTTTTGGAGCAGTTCCATCGTATCCGCGTGGGCTTCCCGGTCGTGGACGATGATGGGGAGGTCCAGCTCCAGCGCCAGCTGAATCTGGCGCTCAAAGACCTGCTTCTGTGTTTCGCGCGGCGAGAAATCGTAGTGGTAATCCAGCCCGATTTCCCCGATCGCCACCACTTTGGGCAGTTTGGTGTAGCCCGCCAGCAGTTCCGCATCCGATTCGGTAAATTCGTCGGCGCTGTGCGGATGAACGCCCACCGACGCGTATATGAAGTCGTAGGATCTGGAAAGCTCGATGCCGGTCAGGCAGCTTTTCCTGTCGCAGGCGGCGTTGAGCACCGCCTGGACCCCTTTGGACGGCAGGGAAGCCAGCACCGCTTCGCGGTCGCCGTCAAACCGTTCGTCGTCGTAGTGCGCGTGGGTATCAAAAATATGATGCAGCAATGGGAACCCTCCTTTCAAACCCGCCTGAAGCGGGAAACGATGCGAAATAAAAAGGCGGGAGCTTCGCCCCCGCCCACATATTTTATAACGTTCAGCGGACGGTTGAACCGCAGGGGACGCTGTCGTCCACAAAAATGACTTTTACGTCATTTTCCCCGGCATCGGCAGCCAGAATCATCCCGTTGCTCTCCACCCCGCGCAGCCTGGCGGGCTTGAGGTTGGCGACCACAATGATCTTTTTGCCGACCAGAGCGTCCGGCTCATACCACGGATGGATTCCCGATACCACCTGGCGTCCGGTTTCCGAGCCGTCGTCCAGCTGAAGCTTCAGCAGTTTATCGGCTTTGGGTACCGGCTCGCAGGCAACCACCTTCGCGACGCGCAGATGCACCTTGGCGAAGTCGTCGATGGTGATGAGAGAGGCGACTCCCTGTACGGCGGCAGGCTGCGCCCCTTTTTTCACCGGTTTTTCTTCCTCTTTGGGAGCCTGTTTCGAGGCTTCCAGATCGGCAAGCTCCTTCGCTACGTCAATGCGCGGGAACAGGCTGTCGCCCTTGTGAATCACGGCATTTTGTGGCAGCAGGCCGAAGGTACCCGCGGACTCGTAGGTCGTGATGGCGGCATCGGCGCCGATCTGTTTAAAGATCTTTTGGGCGGTTTCCGGCATAAACGGCGTCAGCAGGATCGCGCAGATGCGCACGCATTCCAGCAGGTTATACAGCACGGATGCGAGCCTGGGTTTGTTGGCCTCGTCTTTCGCAAGCACCCACGGCGCGGTCTCGTCGATATATTTGTTGGTGCGGGAAATCAGCTTAAATACTTCAATCAGGCCGTTCTGAAACGCATAGCTTTCCATCTGGGCCTCGTATTTTTCCAACAGGTTGCGGGCGATGGAGAGGACTTCTTCATCCAGGGGCTCGCTTTTGCGCTCGGAAGGAAGTGTGCCTTCAAAGTATTTATCAACCATTGCAACGGAGCGGGAAACCAGGTTGCCCAAGTCGTTTGCGAGATCGGCGTTGATGCGGTTGATCAGTCCTTCATTGGAGAACAGGCCGTCCGAACCGAACGGGAACTCGCGGAGCAGGAAATAGCGGATGGCATCCACGCCGTAACGCTGAATCAGCACGACCGGATCGACAACGTTGCCCTTGGATTTGGACATCTTGCCGCCTTCCAGCAGCAGCCAGCCATGGCCGTAGACCTTCTGCGGGAGGGGCAGGTCGAGCGCCATCAGCATGGCGGGCCAGATAATCGTGTGGAAACGCATGATCTCCTTGCCGACGAAGTGCACGTCGGCAGGCCAGTATTTTTCAAAGTCATAATATTTTTCGTTGCCGTAGCCAAGGGCGGTGATATAGTTGCTCAGGGCGTCCACCCAGACATAAACCACATGCTTGGTGTCAAAGGTAACGGGAATCCCCCACGTGAACGAGGTGCGGGAGACGCACAGGTCTTCCAGGCCCGGCTTGATGAAGTTGTTCACCATCTCGTTCAGGCGGCTCTGCGGCTCCATGAAGCGCGGATGCTTTTCGTAGTATTGAACGAGACGGTCCGCAAACGCGGAGAGCTTGAAGAAATAGGCTTCCTCTTGGGCATCGATGACATCGCGCCCGCAGTCGGGGCATTTGCCGTCTTTCAGCTGGCTGTCCGTCCAGAAGGATTCACAGGGCGTACAATATTTGCCCTTATAGGAGCCTTTATAGATATATCCCTTGTCGTAAAGGGTTTTAAAAATTTTCTGAACCGATTCCACATGATAGTCGTCGGTTGTGCGGATGAAGCGGTCATTGGAGATGTTCAGCATCTTCCAGAGCTGCTGGATGCCCGCGACCACATTGTCGACGTACTGCTTCGGCGTAACCCCGGCGGCCTGCGCTTTCAGCTCAATTTTCTGGCCGTGCTCGTCCGTCCCGGTCAGGAACATCACATCAAACCCCTGCATTCGCTTATAACGCGCCATGACATCTGTCGCAACGGTGCAGTAGCTGTGCCCGATGTGCAGTTTGTCCGACGGATAATAGATCGGCGTCGTAATATAAAATGTTTTTCCAGTTCCATTCATGATGGAAAGCCTCCTTGCAGTGAGTTTGATATCCTACACATAGATATATAGTATAGCACAAAATACGGAAAATGAACAGAAATTTCATAAAAGATGGCAAATCGCCCCGCTTTCCCGCAGAAAAAAGAAACCGCGGAGGATTTGATTGCAAAAAGCATTCAATCCTCCGCAGCAGATGCCGTTATTTGGATTCGCGGATTTTAATCGCCGCGGAAACAAAGCCATAAAAAAGCGGATGCGGGCGGTTCGGCCTGGACTTGAATTCCGGGTGGAACTGCACGCCCACAAACCATGGGTGATCGGGAACCTCTATGATTTCGACAAGACGGGAATCCGGGGACAGGCCGGCGATTTTCATCCCGCTTTCTTCAAATTCCTTACGGTACTGGTTATTAAACTCGTAGCGGTGGCGGTGGCGCTCGTAGATCAGCCCTTCCGCATAGAGTTTCTGCGGAATCGTGCCATCCGTCAGCTTGCAGGGATACAGCCCCAGGCGCATCGTACCGCCCTTGTCGGTAATTTCCTGCTGTTCTTTCATGATATGGATGACCGGATGGGAGGAGGACTCGTCAAATTCGGCGGAATTGGCGTCCTCAAAATGCAGCATATGGCGCGCATACTCAATCACCGCGATCTGCATGCCCAGGCAGATCCCGAAATAGGGAATGCCATGGGTCCGGGCATAATGGGCGGCAGATACCATTCCTTCGATCCCGCGGTCGCCGAACCCGCCGGGGACCAGAATCCCGTCGCATCCGCACAGGATTTCGTGCGCGTTATCATCGGTGATTTCACCGGAATCAATCAGCCGCACGTCGACATTTGCGTCATTTGGAATGCCGGCGTGACGGAGGGATTCCGCAATGGAAAGGTAGGCGTCCGGCAGGGAGATGTATTTTCCGACCACACCGATTGTCACCCGTTTAAAGGCTTTTTTCTGCCGTTCGACCATTGCCGACCATTCGGAAAGCTCGGGCTTATGGTTTTCCAGCTCAAGGTGGTGGCAGACTGCGTCCGCCAATCCTTCGCGCTCCAGCATCAGCGGCACTTCGTAAAGCGTGGAAGCGGTCAGGTTCTGGATGATATCCTCACGGCGCACATTGCAGAAGAGGGCAAGCTTCTGGCGCATTTCCTCCGGAAGCTCCATTTCCGCGCGGCAGACCAGGATGTTCGGCTGAATGCCCTGGGAAAGCAGTTCCTTTACAGAATGCTGGGTGGGCTTCGATTTCAGCTCATTGGAACCGGAAATGAAGGGAACCAGCGTCACATGAATATAGATGGCATTTTCTTTGCCGACCTCTGAGACAAACTGCCGGATAGATTCCAGAAAAGGAAGGCTTTCGATGTCGCCGACGGTGCCGCCGATTTCAGTAATGACAACGTCGCTGCCCTGCTTGCCGACCCGGTAGATACGGTCCTTGATTTCATTGGTAATGTGGGGGATGACCTGCACGGTCCCGCCCAGATAATCTCCGTGGCGTTCCTTGTTGATGACGGACCAATAGACCTTACCGGTGGTGATATTGGAATTGACCGACAGGTTCTCATCAATAAAACGCTCATAGTGCCCCAGATCCAGGTCTGTTTCGGCCCCATCGTCGGTAACAAATACCTCTCCGTGCTGATAGGGGCTCATCGTACCCGGGTCCACATTGATGTAAGGGTCAAACTT
>JAEXAZ010000310.1 GCA_023394255.1 Bacillota bacterium
GAGGGGAACACATTTTAATGTGCTGGTCTACGATTGCCGAAGGAACGGCAAACACGGAAGACCAGATACCCGAGTCAATTAGATAAGCCATAACACACTCCAAATTTAAACAATAATTTACAATCAAACAAAGGCAAGAAACCGTCGGATTTCTTAAAAAGTCCCTGAATTGGCAAACATTATTATAGCACATCCCGCCGATATTTCAAAATATAAGTTGCACCAAAAGTGCAAAACGTTGTATAATATTTATATATGCTGGGAACAGGGGGCGAAACTATGATTGGCGACTTGCATTGCCACACGCGGTTTTCTGACGGTTCGATGGGCATAGACGATTTAATCACTTATGCCAAAAGAAGCGGGCTCGATTTTGTTGCGGTGACCGACCATGACACCATGGCCGGCATCAAGCGCGCGGAGCAGCTTGGGAGACGGATCGGCATCGGGATCGTTTCTGGAACGGAAATATCCGCCTACGACCAGCAGCGGAAGAGAAAAGTCCATCTTCTGTGTTATCTGCCGCAGAACCCTGACCGGCTGGTAGGAATGCTGAAACGCACTACGGAGAGCCGCGATGCTTCCATGCGGGCCAGTCTCCGGAAGGTGATGAGGCAATTTCCGGTGACAGAGGAGCATGTGCATAAATTTTCTTCCGGCGCCGCGTCGCTTTTTTCTGCGCATATTATGAACGCACTGATGGATTTGGGCTATGCGGATTCCATCTATGGCTCCCTGTTCCATCAGATTTTAGGTTCAAAAGGCAGCTGCTATGTGCCTCATTCTTACCCGGACGTACGGGAAGCCGCAAAACTGATCCGCATGGCGGGGGGCGTGTGCGTACTGGCGCATCCGTCTGTTTACCGTTCCGTGGAACTGATGCGTGAATTGGCTGCCGAAGGGCTGATTGACGGAGTGGAACGTTACCATCCCCGTGTGAACAGGGAAGATATTCCGGAAATAGACGCGGTTATACGGGAATATGGCCTGCTGTCCACAGGCGGTACCGATTTTCACGGTGCAAACAGCCAGCACCCGAATCCGCTTGGCACCTGCCTCACCACCCAGGAAAATCTGGAGCGCATTTTTAAGCTTGCTAAAAGTAAAGAACATAAATGACAGGAAATGGAGCACAATCTTTGAAAATCAGCTATAAAACCAAGGGCGTTTGCTCTCGATTCATCAATCTTGATGTTGAGGGCGATACCATCCGGAACGTTGAATTTATTGGGGGCTGCGACGGGAATCTGCAGGGAATCTGTATGCTTGTGAAAGAGAAAAAAGCAAAAGATGTGATTAATTTGCTGGAAGGTATCCGTTGCGGCGCAAGGGATACTTCCTGTCCGGATCAGCTGGTAAAAGCGCTAAAACAGGCAATTCATCAGGAGACCAGGGAAATTTAGGTAAAGGCGGGTGTGTTTCTGTGCAATTTGACGACAGCGATATGAAAATAGCGCCTGATCGGATTTCAGAGGTATTTGATACGTCTGAAGGTGCCGCTAATGCGTTTGTACGTGAAAAGTCAAACGGAAATATGGATAAAGCCCGCAAACTTGGGCAGCAGTTTGCAGCGGAGCTGACTGCTCCGTCAAAGGGAGCTACTCTTTTTGGAATCGGCGTATTTGACAATGACAACACGATGGCGCAGCGAAAAGTATTGTTTGCCTATGTTGTCAATCGCGTGGTTGAGGATATGGCCCCCAATTCCATTGTGGCGCAGTCGGTTTTATCCTCTTTCTATGAAAGTGTCCGCCGGCAGTCGGCAGAGCTTCACGACCTGATCAGTGATGCCGCGGCATTTTCACTTTACATGCTGGCCCATCGCTCTGCTCCCGAAAAATCCGAGGTTGTCGGCCGGGTATTTGCGCAGCTTTGCGATAAGGAAGAGGACCCTGTTTTTATCCGTTATGGTGCGGAGCTAACAGACTATTTTATGATGTATTGCACTCAGGTTATGCTGCGGATGCAGCTGATCCGGTAGGGGATAAGGAGTAAGGATGAGAAAATGGGTCGTGCTGCTGATATGCTGCCTGCTGCTGTTTGCGGGCATGCCTGTTTCCGCGGCGGAAAAAAATGATGCGATTCCGGGATTGGACATGAAGATCTCTGTTCCGGAGGGTTGGGAAGCGCTTACCCGGGAAACGAAGGAAGGGGACCCTGTCCTCGCGGATCTGGGACTTGACCGCGGCACAATGCTGCAGCTGTTTGAGAAGGCCGGAATCTATTATAACGCGGTCAATCTGACCGCAGGAACCGAACTGGTTGTCTCCATGCAGGAAAATGAAAATACGCGGTCTATCTCTGATCTGAGCAAATTGCCGGAAAGCCGGGTTCAGGAGCTGGAAAAAGCACTGACGGGGCTTGACCTGAATCAGCTTGAAGGCATGGGCCAGTCCGATCTGCTCGCAGGCACCAGCGGAATCAGCATAGAAAGCCATGGTCGTTTGCAGCTTCCCGAGGCATTGTTTGTGTCGTTCGAAGGGGAAGTGGAACAAAATGAAATGCCGATCAGTATTGCCGGTTATATCACCATTGTAAACGGGCGGCAGATTAACCTGTTCTACCGCTCCTATGCGGATGAATTTACCGATGTACATCGCAGGGAATTTGAAGAAATTGTGGGGACTGTTCAATTTGAGAACGCCCCGCAGAATTCGAATTGGCTCATATGGATTTTTATTGCCGCAATTTTAATTTTTATTTCTGCGATATTCTTTTACCGATCTAAAAAAGTAAAACGATAAACAAAAAATCCGATGTTCAGGCATCGGATTTTTTGGGCTTTTTGTGCTGGCGGTGAAGGTGGCTGATAATTTTATCTTTATAGAGGATTCCAAGAAGTCCGGTTCCGGCAGTCAGCAAAAAGATGAAAAGCGTCATTTTCCAGTCGCCATGGCTCATTGTTGCGCCCATTGTAGTAGAAGTGACAATGGACGGAATGCGCGCAAAAGCGGAAAGCAGTAAAAAGCGCGATGGCTTGATCCCGCTGATACCGGCCAGATAGGTCAGCATGTCTTTCGGAGTGCCCGGAATCAGAAACAGGATAAAGGTAACGATTTCCACCTTTTCGGCGTTGCTGAGGAATTTAAAATCCCTGATTTTCTCCTTTCCGAAAAGGCGGAGCACGAGCGGATAGCCAAACCGGCGAACGGTGAAGAAAATTGCGGAGGAAGCAATGACAATGCCCAGCAGGCAGAGGAACAGTCCGCCCCAGGCCCCGTAGAGGACTCCGGCGAGAAGTTCAACCGGTTCGCCGGGAATGAAAGCGATGATGACTTGGATGATCTGTATGCCAAGCACCAGAAAAAATCCGCTGAACCCCATAGACTCCACCAGCAGTTGCAATTTTTGCTGTGTTGCGGGATCTGACAGGCGGGAAAAGAACGGCATGCTGGCGGCGGTGACCGCTACAAGCAATATAAAAAACAGTATGGTAACTGCAACCCAAAACTTTGATCTGTCCGGCTCTTTTTTCATAGATCCTCACTTTCCGGTATCCTGAAAATCTTTTGTGCCCAATTCCGGCAGGATATCTTTGCAATCTATTCAAAAATGATGTAAAATATATAAAGTACAGGCTTATGGAGGGAATAACATGTATGATGTATTTCGCGGGGGCGTAGCGCCCGGCGGCCTGACGACCGACTATGAGCTCAAAATGATGATTTGCTATATTCTGCACCATATCGGTTGCCCAATGCCGGTTGGAGCGTTGATTGAAGTTTTCGTGGATCAGGGGATCGGCAATTATTTTGAAGCGGCAAGTGCCGCCGCCGGTTTGGTAAAAAGCGGGCATATCGCCGTGGAAACCGCACCGGAAAATCAGCGCTGCTATACAATCACTCCGCTGGGGACAAACGCGGCGCAGACCTTTGAAAAAGACCTGCCTCTTTCCGTGCGCGAGAAAGCACTCGAAGCCGCCAAACGGTATTTTGTCATCCAACAGCGCCGTGCCCAGAATAAAACAGAAGTCAAAAAGGTGGAGGACGGCTATCTTCTGACGATGACAATCAAAGACATCGGAAGCGACCTGCTGACCCTTACCATACTTTTGCCGGATCTCACCAGCTGTGAACAGATACAGTCCAGGTTTTTAAGCGACCCGGTTGTCGTTTACAAAGGGGTCGTTGCCTTGCTTACCGGGAATTATGAAAGCGTCGGAGCGCTGCTGGATGACGCGGAGTAGGCTGCTAAATTTTAGCGGACTTGACAATTAAGTCCAAATCGGCTAAAATTATGAACAGTTCCGAGCAAGTAATTGTTGAAGTTTAAATAAAGGAGGGCTGCGCTTGCTCAAAAAGATCATGCTGTATCTATTGATGTTTCAAACGGCAGGCAGGTTTTTGGCTTTGACTTTTATTTTTTCAACTGAGATTGAGCATTTGCCAGTATCTGTTTATATTTCGGCAGGAGCGGTCATCTTATTTGGTATTGTCTTGATCTGCAAAAATATTGTGTCTTCAATTTCTACAAAGGATTTGATTGCCTATTACGCCGCAGTGTCGGTGTCAGTGGTTTTGAACCTGATCTTTATGAAGCTGTTCAGCCGGGCGGAATTGGGGCTGCTGGATTTTTCCATCATCGGGACCATGCTGGATATCGTTATCAGCCTGACGCTGATTGTTCTGGCGGTGCGTGAGACCAAATACGTTTACATCCGTGTAAAAAGCGATGTATGAATAAAAAACACCCGTTCCGCTTTTGCGGCGGGCGTTTTTTATTTTATCACAATCGTTTTCCGCAATCAAGCTCCGTATTGATACTATATACCGTTCCTCTAAAAATATCAGGGCCGAAAAATTTGTTTTCTTTTGTAAAAATGCCGCTCATCTGAGCGGCATTTTTACCTTTATACTTCCGGAGCCGAATCCTCAAACGCAACCGTTACTTCGCTGGACGTAATTTCGGGCTCGGATAGTTCGATCTCGGCCTCAGTTTCCACTTCATCGGGTTCGAACCGGGCGCTGTCTACCAGATTCACCAATTTGTCCTCGTTCATTTGATATTCAAACGGTGTGGATAAATTCAGGTCATAGCGTTTATTTTCATCAGAATATTCGATTGTAATCGAGCGGTATTGATAGGGAAGGGAGTTCAGCTGATCCAGCAGGGCTTTGCCTGCTTTGGCAAAAGCGGTTTCGTCAGCGAACGGCCCTGTCAGGTTTGTATATACATGGATTCTGGCGCGGGCAGCCAGTTTTTCGAAATCAGATCCGGCGGTATAGGGGACCCTATAAGACAGATCTGTATCCACTGAAACAGATGCAACAGACGGAAGGCTCTGAAGGGCCTGGTAGATGTTGTTTTCCACCTCAGACTCCGCTTGCTCCCGTGCAAACTGCGCCTCAGGCCCGACATAGCTCCAAACAGTAGGCAGAGCCGCCAGAACAAGCCCTCCGAAGATCAGAAAGAAGCAGACGATTCCGCTGAGAAAATCATATTTGATGCGTTCTTCCTTATGGAAAAAGTAAGCGGTCAAAATTTCGATGCCGAGAAAAATAAAGATGACGGGCGAAAGTTTAAAAGCGGTTGTAAGATCAAATCCCGGATAAAATGTGGAAATCAGCGCAATAATGCCGGTTGCGATCAGCGAAAAGCCCATCGTTAAGGTTCCGACCCGATGTACACGGGGAACAGGCGGGAACCGGTAGGCTCCTTTTACCGGCTCCCCGTCGTGGGCCGCCTCCGGTTCTGAAACGGTGTCCGCGGTGCCTTCAGGGCTTTGATCTGCATACGGTTCGGTCTGTTCAGAGGACTCAGTCTTTTTTTCTTCGAATTCCTGAAAATTGTTATTCATGATGCTCTCCTTTAAATTCAACAAAGTCTTCTTCAGATAAGGGCGTTTTTTTACCGCGGACAAGGTGTATTCCCAAGACGATAATCGCGACGGATATGATCAGAGTGGGAATCGACCGGAAAATATAATGGAAAAGCCATGGGTCAATGCCGTAGGTCTCAAAAATCGTGTCGACAATCGGGCGGATGAGATTTGAAAACAGAAGATAAATGCCGACAATAATCAGACCGCTCCCCGCGAATAAAGAGCCTTTGCCGTTCAGGGCTTTCAGCCATTTTTTTGAGTTCACCGAGCCGAACAGCAGTTCCAATTCAAAGGCGTCGTCAATTTCTTTCCGCTGTTCCTCAGTCATCCACTTGACGTTGAGTGTTTCAAAGAATGAATAAAACCAGATAATAGGCAGCAGGAACAAAAGGAACTCCAGGTTCAAAAAGCTTGCGACGCTTATAATGCCAAAAAACCCCAGCATAATCGCGATCCCTTTTTTCATCATCCCCAGATACATTTCACCGGCGCCGGGAATAAACGCGCAGCAGAAAGTGAAAAAGCTACTTTTTCTCATTATGATTAATACCCCTTTCAATCGTAAAACTGTTCATAAATTTGTCCAGCGCTTCGGATAGCTGAGAGGATATCTGTTCGGTTTTTTGGCTGAAACTCAAAGCCTCATCACTCAGCCGGTTCAGCAGCTTGCCGTTACCCGTTATGCCAAAATTAAAAAGTCCGATGTTCCAAAAAACGATGGCAAAACATGCCGCAGCAATCGCGGTGGCGTACTTATTTGCAAACATCCTGCGGGCGCGCGCCCGAATCCGTGTGATCACCGAAGGCGCTACCGGTTCCGCCGGAGAAAGAAGCAGGCAGTCTTCGAGCAAATTGGCATATTTCTCCACGCAGATGTCGCAAAACGCCAAATGCTCAGACAGTTCCAGCCGTTCCAATTCCGTCAGCGGATTGCCGTTGATCAGAGTTCGTAAAGCTTCATCGGTCAGATGTCCGTCTTTACTGAAAAGATCATTCATACCTGTACTTCCTCCTTTAACTGATTTTGAAGCATTGACCGGGCCCTGTAAAGTTGCGTCTGAACAGTTTTCCTGGGGCGGCCCAATAGTTCTGAAATTTCCTCGACTGTTTTTTCTTCCAGGAAAAACAGTACCGACACTTTATGATAAGGCTCTTTTAGATCCAGAATGGTTTGGCGGATATAATCCGCGCTCTCTCCCGACAGGTAAAGCCGTTCGGGCGATTCCTCCGCGCGGATAATATCCAGTTCGCTGATATCTTCGGACAAAGAAACGCGGCGGTTGTAGGCGCTTTTCAGGTAATCCTTCGCCTTGTTGGTAGCAATACGCGCCAGCCACGCACGAAGATTCTCCTCCCGTACAGTATCAATGTGCGCATAGGCGGCGACAAAGGTGTCCTGCGCCAGGTTCTGCGCTTCGTGGTAGTCCGGAACCAGTTGATGACAGACGGTAAAGACCAGGCGTTCATACTGCTCCACCAAGCTTTTAAATTTTTCATTTGTCATTTCTGCCCTGCACTCACCACCTCAAAAGCCTTACATTTATAAAACGAGATTCCAATCCGCTTATCTTCAATATCATACATAAAAAATTCAAAAATGTCGAATGGAAAACTTTCTGCCAAATTGACCCCCTGGCATTGCGTATGTTATAATAACAGCATTGTTGCTTGTAGCCGCGCTTTGTGCCGCGCCGCGGATGCTGCAACCATAATCATCATGCGCGGTGGGGAGGGAATGGAATGCCGAAACTGCTGGCTCTGGATTTGGACGGAACCACCTTCAGCCACGGAACCTGTATGCCTGCGGAAAATTTTCTGCGCCTGCGCGAGGCGAAAGAATGCGGTACCGTTGTCTGCTTTGTCACCGGAAGAAAGAGTATGGAGCCGCTCGGCCACCTTTTTGACCTTGCGGATTATTTTGTTATGAACAACGGCGGCCGGGTGGTCAAAATGCCCGGCAAACGGGTACTTTTTAATAAAATGGTATCGGCTGAGACCGCCGATCTGTTAATCACCTTCTGCAATCAAAACGGCGTTGCCTTAAATGTTACAACTGACAGCTATTGGGGGATCAATCTGCCCTCCGCAAGAAGCGAATCCATCACGCGGGCCACCGGAAGGCGGCCGGAGCGCTACCGGTTCCGCTGCGACCTGCCGTTTGAAGAAATCGACGGGTTCGTGGCGTGTGAAAATTACCGGCTGGCGATGGATTATATCCGTGAGGCAGGGCTGGACCTGTATTGCGCAGAGTCCGAACCGGGAACGGTGGATATTATGCCCGGCGGCGTGAACAAATGGCTTGCAACAAAATGGATTGCGGATTCGCTTGGAATTGCGGCAGAGGAAATTGTTTCGGCAGGAAATTACCGGAATGATATCGAATTGATTGCGGGAGCGGGAG
>JAEXAZ010000269.1 GCA_023394255.1 Bacillota bacterium
TGTTTTAAAGGATTGATTCAGCATCTCCTCAAAAGAAAGTTCGTCCTGATCTTTTAAAATCTCACTCATTGTTTTATGTACCTCCTTAATTATGCAAGCCGGCGTTGACGCACCAGCCGTAACACCAATTTTATTATAACCGCTCCAATCCACCTCATGCAATTCCCCTGCATTTTCCACAAAAAAGGTGTCACAATACGCCCTGCAAATCTGATCAAGCTTTGCCGTGTTGGAGCTGTGCCGCCCGCCTACAACAATCATCGCATCGTTTTCGGCAGCAAGTTTCCTTGCTTCAGACTGACGTTTTTCAGTAGCAATACATATTGTATCAAATATTTTTAGCTTTGTACACACCTTTTTTAGTTTTTCTACACATTTTTGCCACTCCGACTGGGAAAAAGTTGTTTGTGACACCAAAACAACCTCAGAATTTCCAAATTTTTCAATCTCATCCATCAGCTGCTCCAGCTCGGTCACAGAACCGAAGGTCAAAAACCGCCCGCGGCAATATCCCGCGATACCCTCCACTTCCGGATGGTGCAAATCGCCCGCAATCAGAAGCAGCGTTTCGGACGGCACCTTCGCCACAATCCGGTGAATTTTTTCCACAAACGGGCAGGTAGCGTCGATGACTTTGCACCCACAGGCTTTCAATTCCTCATAAACGGACAAAGCCACGCCGTGGGAGCGGATAATGACTGTGCGTCCGCGGCTCTCATCCGGATGCCGAATGGGCTCTATGCCGGCCCGGGAAAGCTGCTCCACAATCTGCGTATTATGAATCAGTTCCCCCAGCGTACAGGTAGGCTCCCCGAGCCGTGCCTGTTCCAGCGCCTTGTCCACCGCGCGCTGCACGCCGAAACAGAATCCGGCTGTTTTGGCAACTGTAATCACTGCTTTCCCTCCAGTAGGCCGATGATCCGATCCATAATCAGCCGGCTTGCCGCTTTGATTTCAGAGGTCGACTGCACCCCCGGCGTAAAGTTCAGCTCTTCATTCTGGATCAATCTACCGTAACGGACCGTAACCCGGGTGCGGAACCCCAGCTTTTCGCCGTAGCAAACGGCACACGGCAACAAATCCGCCCCCGTCTGCATGGCAATCAATGACGCGCCCGATTTGGGTCTCAGCGGCGCTCCGTTGACCGACCGGGTCCCCTCCGGGAACATACCCAGCACCTTTCCGCCGCGGGTCAGATCTACCGCCCAGTCAATCGCGCCGGTATCGCCTTTTCCGCGCTCCACCGGAAACGCGCCCAGATGTTTAAGCAGCCATCCCAGCAAAGGATTCCGGAAAAGCTCCACTTTTGCCATAAAGCAGACCTGTGCGTGAATACCCGTCACCACAAACAGAGGGTCAAAGTTCGTACGGTGGTTGGCCACCAGAATGTAACCCTTGTTTGGAATATACTCTTTCCCTTCAACCTTGACGGAAAACAGAATCCACAGAAGGATCATGCAAAGGTTCCGTCCGATTTTATACAGCATCGCGCAGCCTCTTCTCGACGATTTTTAAAATCTGTTCAATCGATTCTTCCATGCGGTTGCCCGTCGTATCCGCCAGTATTGCGTCGTCCGCCTGCTTGAGTGGGGCGACCGCACGGTGCGAATCGTTATAGTCCCGCTGCCTGACCTCTGCCAGCAGCGTATCGTAGTCCACCTGCTGCCCTTTCTGCGTCAGTTCTTCAAAACGTCGCCGGGCGCGCTCTTCCGCGGAAGCCGTCAGAAAGATTTTCACCTGCGCATGGGGCAGGACGACTGTTCCGATGTCGCGTCCGTCCATGACGACATGATTATTCTCCGCAAAACTGCGCTGAAGCTCAAACAGGAACTCCCGGACGGCGGGAATCGCGCTGACATTGCTGGCAGCCATGGAAATTTCGTTGCGGCGGATGTCCGCCGAGACATCCCGGCCATTCAGGAATACGCGCTGTTCGCCGCCGATAAAGCGAAGCTCAACCTCGATCCGCTTCAGCGTCGGAATGACTACGTCAGGATCGGCGGTATCGCCGCCCTGCTCAAGGACTGCAAGCCCGATTGCCCTGTAAAGCGCGCCTGTATCCACATAAAGAAAGCCAAGCTTTTGCGCAACCGCGCGTGCAATAGTGCTCTTCCCGGCTCCGGCCGGTCCGTCGATGGCAATTGCCGTCATCGCTATAACCTCCAAATGAAAATTGTGGTTCACTGTTCCGGGCACAGGCTCTGCGCGGCCAGAAAAGCGGTTGCAAACGCAATCTGCAGGTTGAACCCGCCGGTAAACGCGTCCACGTCAATCACTTCCCCGGCAAAAAACAGCCCTTTTATCAGCTTTGATTCCATCGTCTTCGGCGAAATCTCTTTCACAGACACCCCGCCGGACGTAATAATCGCTTCCTCAATGGGACGGAAACGGACCGGCGTCAGCGGCAGCGCTTTGATCAGCGAAACCAGCTTCCTGCGCTGCTCGCGCGTAACCGAATTCACCTTGGTGTCCCCCGGAATCCCGGACAGGCGTACAACGACCGGAATCATTTTGCGCGGAAGCAGCGCGTCCAGCGAGTTTGCAAAGTCTTTATTTTTCTGTTCCTCGAAATCCCGCAGAATGCGGGCATCCAACTGTTCGGGGTCCAACGCCGGCTTCATGTCAATGTGCATCCGGTAACTCTCCGGCGGCTCCGTCATATAGGAAGAAGCCGACAGCACCAGCGGCCCCGATATCCCGAAATGCGTAAACAGCATTTCGCCAAGCTCCTGATAGACAATTTTGTTGTTTGCATTC
>JAEXAZ010000319.1 GCA_023394255.1 Bacillota bacterium
CAATTATGTGGATTAATTATACAATAACCATGGAAAGCTAAGAAAGAGATTGCTGGCTTGTACAGACATTAAAATTGGAAGGGGATTTTTATGGAGTTAAGGGATTTGATTTTTTCGGATGAAAGAGTGGATATTTACCGTTTGGGTGACAAAACGGTGCGCCTGTTCAAGGAAAGTGTCCGTAAGTCTTCGGTCCTGCATATTGCATTAACACATTCCCGCGTGGAAGAAACGGGTATCAAAATTCCGACGCTTCATGAAGTCACTGTCATTAACGGCAGATGGGCAATCGTTATGGACTGTGCCGACGGGGAAACGCTGGAAGAGGAGATGGCGGAACATCCGGAAAAAATCGATCAATATCTGAGCGATATGCTGGATCTCCAGATAGAAATCCACTCAAAATCTGTTCCAAAGATCAGCAAGCTCAAGGACGCGTTAAATAGAAGGATCAATGAACTGGATTGCATTGATGATGTAAAACGTTATGAACTGCTGACCCGTCTGGAAAGCATGCCCAAGCATACAAAGCTCTGCCATGGCAACTTTGTTCCATCCAATATTATTGTCGGTCCGGATGGGGATTTTGTTGTGCTGAACTGGGCTAAGGCGCGCCAGGGGAATGCTTCCGCGGATGTGGCGCACACTTATCTGATGTTCGCAATGAAAGACCAGGCGCTGGCAGACCGTTATCTGAATCTGTTTTGCGAGAAAACCCATACTTCCAAAAAATATGTGCAGGATTGGCTGCCGATTGTTGCCGCCGCCCGCATGATTGACGGGGCTGATGAAGAAAAGGAGTTCCTTTCCAGTTGGATTGATATTGCTTCTTACGAATAACCGAATCAATTAGGGAGAAAAAAAGGATGGCAGATGCCATCCTTTTTTATTTGCCCCCGTCAGTCGAAAGGTAATCTGATAAAGCATCAATAAAAATCAACAATCTCGATAAAATAAATAGGAATCCCGTAAAATGTTTGGGCATTAGATTGATTGATAATAGTTTAACAATATGGTACAATAACATTGTCAAATAAATATCAAACATTGAAACGACACACACACTTTAAAAATAGTTGGAGGACTGAATTATGGCAAAGAAAGAACAGACAGCCCTTGTTTCCCCGGAAATTGTGGACAGCGTCGAAGCGCTGAACATCAGGCTGGATGAAATCCGCGCGGCCCAGAGGGAATTTGCGGCTTTTAGCCAGGAACAGGTAGACAAGATCTTCTTCGCGGCCGCGACCGCCGCGAATAAGGCAAGGATTCCGCTTGCCAAAATGGCGGTTGAAGAGACAGGCATGGGAATCGTGGAAGATAAGGTCATTAAAAACCACTATGCTTCGGAATATATCTACAACGCCTATAGAGACACAAAAACCTGCGGTGTCATCGAAGAGGACAAGGAGTTCGGGATTCAGAAAATTGCCGACCCGATCGGGCTGATTGCGGCCGTCATCCCGACTACCAACCCTACCTCCACCGCGATTTTCAAGACTCTGATTTCTCTGAAAACCAGAAACGGCATTATCATCAGCCCGCACCCCCGCGCGAAAAAATGCACGATCGCCGCGGCGAAAGTGGTTCTGGACGCGGCTGTTCGGGCGGGTGCTCCGAAAGGCATCATTGGATGGATTGACATTCCCTCTCTGGAACTGACCAACGAAGTGATGAAGGCCGCGGACATCATTCTGGCCACAGGCGGCCCCGGCATGGTCAAGGCGGCATATTCCTCCGGAAAGCCGGCGGTCGGCGTCGGCGCGGGCAACACGCCTGCGATCATTGATTCTTCCGCGGATATCACACTGGCGGTCAACTCCATCATCCATTCCAAAACATTTGATAACGGCATGATCTGCGCGTCCGAACAGTCGGTCATCCTGCTGGACTCGATTTACGAACAGGCAAAGAAAGAGTTTGCTGACCGCGGCTGCTATCTGCTGAACCCGGAAGAAACCGAAAAGGTCAGAAAGACCATTATCATCAACGGCGCGCTGAACGCAAAGATTGTCGGCCAGCCGGCGCATAAGATTGCGGAGCTTGCGGGAGTGAAAACTCCGGAAGACGCAAAAATTTTGATTGGTGAAGTCGAAAGCGTGGAGCTTGAGGAAGAATTCGCGCATGAAAAATTGTCCCCGGTTCTCGCGATGTACCGCGCGAAGAATTTTGAAGACGCTGTTTCCAAAGCGGAACGCCTGATCGCGGACGGCGGCTACGGACACACCTCTTCGCTTTATATCAACGCGGTCACCGAGCGTGAAAAGATTTCTCACTTTACAGAAAGAATGAAAACCTGCCGCATCCTGATCAACACGCCTTCCTCCCACGGCGGCATCGGCGATCTGTATAACTTTAAGCTGACCCCTTCGCTGACGCTGGGCTGCGGTTCCTGGGGCGGAAATTCCGTTTCCGAGAACGTGGGCGTCAAACATCTGGTGAATATCAAGACAGTCGCCGAGAGGAGAGAAAACATGCTTTGGTTCAGAGCGCCGGAAAAGGTTTATTTCAAAAAAGGCTGCCTGCCGGTCGCCCTTGACGAGCTGGGCGGGATACTGGGCAAAAAGAAAGCCTTCATTGTAACTGACTCGTTCCTTTATAAAAACGGATATACAAAGGTTGTTACCGATAAACTCGACAGCCTGGGCATTACGCATACCACCTTCTTCGATGTTGCCCCCGACCCGACGCTTGCCTGCGCGAAAGAGGGAACAGCCGCGATGAACGCTTTCCAGCCGGACTGCATCATCGCAGTCGGCGGCGGTTCCGCGATGGATGCCGCCAAGATCATGTGGGTGATGTATGAGCATCCGGAAGTGGACTTCCTGGATATGGCGATGCGTTTTATGGATATCCGCAAGAGGGTCTACACCTTCCCGCATATGGGCGATAAAGCCTATTTCATCGCGGTGCCGACTTCTGCCGGTACAGGTTCCGAAGTAACCCCGTTTGCCGTCATTACAGATGAAACAACAGGCATCAAATATCCGCTCGCGGATTATGAGCTGCTCCCGAAGATGGCGATTGTGGATGCCGACCTGATGATGAACATGCCGAAAGGCCTGACCTCCGCATCCGGTATCGACGCCATGACCCACGCGCTGGAAGCGTATGCCTCCATGCTTGCGACGGATTATACCGACGGCCTTGCGCTGAAAGCACTCAAATCGATCTTCACCTATCTGCCGCGTGCCTATGAAAACGGAGCGAATGACCCGGCTGCCAGAGAAAAGATGGCCGATGCCTCCACGCTCGCCGGTATGGCGTTCGCAAACGCGTTTTTAGGCGTGTGCCACTCCATGGCGCATAAGCTGGGCGCCTTCCATCATCTGCCGCATGGTATCGCGAACGCGCTTTTAATTAATGAAGTTATGAAGTTCAACGCCGACCCCGCTCCCAGGAAGATGGGCACTTTCCCGCAGTACCAGTATCCGCACACGCTGCAGAGGTATGTGGAGTGCGCAGATTTCCTTGGAGTCAAAGGCAGCAGCGATCAGGAAAAATTCGACAATCTGCTGAAAGCGGTTGACGAACTGAAAGCAAAGGTCGGCATTCACAAGACCATCCGCGAATACGGCATTGACGAACAGGATTTCCTCAACCGCCTGGATGAAATGGTGGAACAGGCGTTTGACGATCAATGCACAGGCGCAAATCCAAGATATCCGCTGATGAGCGAAATTAAGCAAATGTACCTGAAAGCATACTACGGAAATTAAACAATTGCAAAAGGCGCGCCGGTTTTTTAACCGGCGCGCCTTCCTGCCGCAGGAAGCATTTGTCCGGATATCACATAAGATAGGGTCGGAGGTGATGTCATGAATTTGCGCAACGGGCAGATTACAGTGGGCGAACTGCTTTCCAATCCGGCGGTGCGCAGGCTAGCACAGCAGGAGTTTCCCGGTATCATAAACCATCCGATGCTGCATTCGGCGTACAATATGCCGATCAGCCAGGTGATGGCGATGGCAAGGGGACGGGTTCCACAAGCTAAGATTAACCGACTGCTTCAAACGCTCGAATCCCTTTAAATCGTTTTGAGCGTATAAGCGTTCCGATAAAAGGCATAACAGCATACAACCGGCCGCCTGCTAGATGCAGACGGCCGGTTTTGCTGCCGTTGTACTGTTAAAGTTTTTTCAGTGGTGGTCGTGTTCGCCGCACCCGTGCTCGCCGCAGGTATCCCCATGGTGTTCCCCGTGATGATCGCAGGTAGCTTCCGAGCTGAATTCGAGCCTGTCCGC